>JAOAIT010000071.1 GCA_026414565.1 Verrucomicrobiia bacterium | reverse complement strand
CATCCGGCCCATGATGAATCACCGTCGCCAGCAACACGCCCTCGTTGCAAGCGTCGTTCAAAGGAGAGGAATCCTGCGGGATGGGATTTGGCTCCTCCCTGGCTTCATACATGCCGATGGTTCCCCACGCTTGCATGGTTTTCGGCTGACCCGGAGCCAATATCCCCTAAAACCTCACTTCGTTCAAGGCCATTTAGGGGAATAGGGAAATGCAAAGTGCAGAGGGGGAAATGCAAAGTGCAAAGTGCAAAATGCAAAGTGCAAAACCGGAGAATTGTCGCAGGCGGATGTGTAAGATGGTGAGTATCAGTCCTAATGGTTAATCCCTGCCGGATTGATTTGGCTTTGGCGGGGGCCGGAGGCGGCGCGCGGGAAGCGTGCGCTCCCCGAGACCGAAGGGAAAATGCGGAAGGGGAAATGCAAAGTGCAAAGTGCAAAATGAAAAATGCAGAGCGGGAGGGGGCGAGGGCGGGGGCAGCGGTGACATCCCCGAGGAATCGGCGATGAAAAATGATTCAAGTTCGGGGCGGGGCTGCCGATATGACCTCTGAGTATGAGTCAAGTGGCCACAGTGAACCGGTTGGCGCCGTTGAACCGGCAGCAGATCAATGCGCGGCTGCATTCGTGTCCGCGGCTGCCGTCGTTGAGCACGGTGAACAGCGCGCTGCGGGAGCTTTTGGCGGCGGATCAAAGCTACACGCAGCAAATCAGCGAGGTGATCCGGCGGGATCCCAGCCTGACCGCCCGGTTGTTGCGGCTGGTCAACTCGGTCTATTTTGGGTTGAACGTGCCGGTGAACAGCATTGAGGAGGCGGTGTTTTACCTGGGGCTGCGGCAGATTCGCCAGTTGGCGATGGTCACGCCGGTGATTGAAGATTTCCAGAAGATGGCGGGGAACGCCGAGTTTCCGTGGCGGGAATTTTGGCGGCATTGTATTGGCACGGCCATCATGGCGCGCGAGGTGCTTTCGGCGGTGCGGATGCCCAATGACGAGGCGGATTATGTGGCGGGGCTGGTGCACGATGTGGGCAAGATTGTGATGGCCTCGGTGTTTCCGCAGCATTTTGCGGAGATTCATCGCCGGGCGGCGGAGAGCAAGGCGCCGTTGCAGGCGATTGAGATTGAGGTGTTGGGGATGGATCATGCGGAGCTGGGGGGATTGTACCTGGAGCAGCACCGGCTGCCGCAGGTGATGATTGAGTCGGCCCGGTTCCATCATTCGCCGGAGCGGGCGAGCCAGCATATTCAGATTGTGGCGGCGGTGCATGTGGCGGATTTGTTGTTGCGCCATGCCCAGATCGGGGTGAGCGGGAATTATCAAAGTGTGGCGGCGGAGGCGTGGTTTGAATCGCCGGCGTGGCATCTGCTGTTCCCGAATCAAACTGACAGCGCCAAGGCGATTGCCCGGGCGGGGCTGAATCGCAGTTTGGAGCGGTTGCCGATGATTTTGGAAGGGTTGGTGTAGGGGCGCAGGCGCGGCCGGCCAGGGTTTTCGGGGCAGGAAAGGCGGTTACCCGCCGGGCGGCGGCCTCGCGTTGGCGGCTGTTTTTTCACGCCCTGCCCACGGTTTTCCCGAGGGTGGGGCAGGGAGGAGGACGGCGCTGGCCGTTGGGCGAATGCCCGTTGGCGGGGGGTGATTTTTCCTCTTGTCGGCGCGGCGGGGCGTGGTTTATTTTCTCTCGCCCGTACCCGCGGGGACGGCTGCGGTGGTAGGATACTCAAGCGGTCAACGAGGGCAGACTGTAAATCTGCTGGCCTACGGCCTACGCTGGTTCGAATCCAGCTCCTACCACCACTTTTCTTTTTCTCTTACCACCTGGCGGAAAACTCACTCTCCGGCGATGAGCAGAATGGTGAGCCGTTTGGGTCCGTGCGCGCCGAGGACCAGGATGCGCTCGATGTCGCCGGTGCGGCTGGGGCCGGTGATGAAGGAGATCATGCTGGGATAGTGGGCGCCGTATTTCTGGCGGAGGAGGGCAAAGGCGGCGAGCAAATCCGGGAGCAACTGTTCGCGGCGGGCCACGACCAGATGATGGGGGGGGAGGATGGAGACGGCGCGGCCGCCGCAGCCGCGGCTGGTGACCAGCACGCTGCCGGTCTGGGCGATGAGGGCCTCGCAGGCGGTGACGGCGCCTTCGCATTGTTCGAGGTCTTCTTTGGCGTAGGGGCGGTCGGTGAAGAGGAGGGCGGGGCCGGGGTCGCGGCAGACTTCACGCAGCAGGGGGTGTTCATGGGTGGCCAGGCGCCGCCATTGTTCTTCGCGGGCGATGCGTTGCACTTCCGCGCGGGCGGCGGCGGTGTCGGGCAACACTTTGAAGGCGGCTTTGAGCAGCTCGGCATTGCGAGCGAACTGGCGGCATTGCTCGTCCCAGGAGGCGCCGACCGCCGGCAGGAGGGGGCGGAACTGGCCGTCGCGCGGGGCGGGGGGGGGTGGTTCGCCCGGGGGGTGGCCCGGGGGTGGGGCTTTGGTTTTGAGGGCTTCGCGGATGCGGCCCAACATGCTTTCGCGGGCGGAGGTGTTTGGGGTGCTCATGCGGGAGAGGAGGGAGTGGCGTGGTGGTGTTTTTTCCACCAGGCATGAAAGCTTTGGCGGGCGAAGCGCGGGGTTTCGCGGGAGCGAGTCCAGGCGCGCGCGGGGTCCAGGGCGGTGCCCTGGACGAGGCGATGGAGGGGTTGCAGCCAGCGGCCCAGCGTCATGGCCAGGTGATAGAGCGGGGGGTGGCGCATCAAGGTTTTGAAGGCGGCAAAGGCCAGGCGTTCGAGGAGCGGCGGGTGGGCACGCACGGCGTTGCGGCGGTTGTGCAGGAGGTGGTGGGCGAGGTCAATTTTGACGGGGCAGGTTTCGGTGCAGGCGCCGCAGAGAGAGGAGGCAAAGGCCAGGTGTTTCCATTGGCGGAGGCCGCGGAGGTGGGGCGTGAGCACGGAGCCGATGGGGCCCTGGTAGGTGGTGCCGTAGGTGTGGCCGCCGACGTTGCGGAAGATGGGGCAGACGTTGAGGCAGGCGCCGCAGCGGATGCAGTGGAGGACGTCGCGCTGTTCGGGGTCGGCCAGCAGGCGGGTGCGGCCGTTGTCGAGCAGCACGAGGTGGAACTGATCGGGGCCGTCGCTTTCGCCGGTCAGGCGTGGGCCGCCGTAGAGGGTGTTGTAGCCGGTGAGCCACTGGCCGGCGCCGGCGGTGGCGAGCATGGGGAGGAGGAGGGCCAGGTCGTCCATGGTGCGGACGAGTTTTTCGATGCCCATGAGGGCGACGTGGATGCGGGGCAGGGAGGTGGTGAGGCGGGCGTTGCCCTCGTTTTCGGTGATGGAGACCATGCCGTTTTCGGCCACGCCAAAATTGACGCCGCTGATGCCCATGTCGGCCTGGCAGAATTTCTGGCGCATGACGCGGCGGGCGATCATGGTGAGGGCCTCGGGGTCGGTGACGGGTTCGGCCTGGAGTTTTTGCTGGAAGAGGGCGCTGATCTGGCCGCGTTTGAGGTGCATGGCGGGAAACACGAGGTGGTAGGGGGGTTCCTCGCGGAGTTGCACGATGTATTCGCCGAGGTCGGACTCAAACACCTCGAAGCCGGCGGCCTGGAGGGCGTCGTTGAGGTGGATTTCCTCCGAGGTCATGCTTTTGGATTTGATGATGAAGCGGACCTGGTTCTGGCGGGCGATGTCGAGGATGATTTCGCGGGCGGCGCGGGCGTCGGCGGCCCAATGCACGCGGGCGCCGCGGTTTTCCAGATGGTGGACAAACTGCTCGAGGTAGCGGTCAAGATGGTTGAGGGTGTCGTATTTGATTTCGGCGGCGGCCTGGCGGGCGCCCTCCCAATTTTGGAAGCGGGCCTTGCATTCGTCGCGTTTGGCCTCGTAGCCGCGGAGGGCCTTGAAAATCCACTGGCGATGTTCGAGGTCGGCCGTGAGGCGGATGGCCTGGGCTTTGAATTGGACGGCGGGGTTCTGGCTCATAACGGGCCTGGGGTTCAAAGGGAATGGGCGAGCACTTCGGCCAGGTGCAGGCAGCGGACGGGGCGTGCCTGACGCGCCAGGAGCCCCTGGAGGTGCATGAGGCAACTGGAGTCCAGGGAGATGACGTAGTCGGCCCGGGTGTCCAGGATGGCCTGGCATTTGCTATCGCCCATGGCGGTGGAGATCATGGGAAACTTCACGGCAAAGGTGCCGCCGAAGCCGCAACAGATCTCCGGCGGGTCCAGCTCCACCAGCTCGAGGCCGCGCACGTGGCGCAACAATTGCCTGGGTTCGTCTCTGATGCCCAGCTCGCGCAGGCCGTGGCAGCCGTCATGAAAGGTGGCGCGGCCGGGGAATTCGGCCCCCACATCGGTGAGCCCCAGCCGCCGGACGAGGAATTCGCTGAACTCGAAGGTTTTGCGGCCGATGGCGCAGGCGAGCGCGTGGTGGGGGGTGCCGGCAAAGAGTTGGGGATAGAACACGCGCATCATGGCGCCGCAGGAGCCGGAGGGGGTGACGATGATTTCGGCGGATTGGAAGACGGCGAGGGCATGTTCCGCCACGGCGCGGGCCTCGTCCCAGAGGCCGGAATTGAAGGCGGGCTGGCCGCAGCAGGTTTGGGCTTCGGGGTAATCCACCGTGTGGCCGAGTTTTTCCAGCAGGCGGACGACGCTGATGCCCACCTGCGGATAGAACTGGTCAATGAAACACGGGATGAACAGCGTGATTTTCATGACGCCGGTAAAACCGGGGACATATTAGCGCAAGCCTCAGCCGACAACAGCAAAAACGGTGGCCCCTGATTGCGGTGGGGGCGGCCGGGCGGGGCGAAGGCTGGAGGGATTGGCCGTGAGGGCGGGGGAATGGGATTTGACAATGGGAGGCGTTGCGCTAATGGTGAGACAGGGACAGAGTATGCCTAAAATAACGATATTGCCCGCCAACGTGTCGGCGGAAGTGGAAGCGGGAGAGACGCTGATTGAGGCCGGCGAGAAGGCCGGGGTGGAGATGGAGGCCGGCTGCTTCAATTGCAGTTGCGGCACGTGTGTGTGCGAGGTGGTGAGCGGGATGGAAAACATCACCGAGCCCACGCCGGAGGAGCTGGATGTGCTGGACGCGTGGAATCGGGATCCGGAGAAATACCGGCTGACGTGTTGCAACAAGATTCTGCGCGGGGAGGTGGTGTTGCGGCAGCTTCATTGAGGGGCCAACGGAGGGGTTGCTTTATGGCCGCCGGGGGCGTAGGATGGGAAGGCGGGTAAAAAACCAAAGCTCGCGGCCAGCAGCAGATCAAAACTCAACCCCTCAAATTTATGATTATTGGCTCCAAAACCGGCGACTCGCGCGTGGGCAGATTGTTGGACATCCTGGGCCTGAAATATCACGTGGATGCCCAGGGCGATTATCAGGTCAGCTTCCGGCTGGAGAACAACCGGCATCAGACGGTGTATATCCGTTCGCAGACCTCGCATTTGGGGCCTTTGGAAATCCGGGAGATTTTCAGCGTGGGCTATGAGAGCGAGGGGCCGCTGCCGGGGGACGTGGCCAACGCGCTGTTGGTGCACAACGCGCACGTCAAACTTGGCGCGTGGAGCCTGCTGCGCTCGTCTTCGAGCAACCGCTGCTACGCGGCGTTCACCGTGCAGATTGCGGCGGAGACGGATCCGGCCTCGCTGCAGACCGCCATGGCGGCGGTGGTGGAGACGGCGGACAAGGCGGAGTCGCTGCTTACGGACGGCGAGGACAAGTTTTAGGAGGCTCAGGGCGGTGTGGCGCCGGCGTTGGTGGCGGCAGCGGGGCGGGGCGGCGTGGGGAGCTGGGGGAGGATGATTTCCGCCAGGGCGTGGCCGATGACGGCATGGCCTTGCTCGGTGAGGTGCCATTGGCCGTGGGGGCGGAAGATGACGGCGGGCTGGGGGAGCGAGGAGAAGAGGTTGGAGCTCCAGAGGACGTGATCGGCGGAGGCGGCGGCGACTTCCCGCAGGGCCGGCGGCAGGGAGGGGCCGAAGGAATTGGTGCCCGTGCGGGTGGGGATTTCCACGAGGATGAGCTGGATGCCGTGGGTGCGGCAGGTCTGGCCCAGGCGTTGGAGGAGGGCGGCGGTCAATTTTTCCTGATAGTGGCGGGCGGCCTCCAAGGTGTTGGTCACGCCGATGGTGTATTCGACGGGGGCGGCTTCGGCGGCCTGGCGGGAGAGGCGGGATTTCATGAAGGTCCAGATGTTGTTCATGACGAGGGAGTAGAGGTAGGAGTGCTGGCTGAGCCAGCGGGTGGGAGGGAAGTTTTGGAAGGGGCGCAGCACCCGGACGCCGGGGAGGTGCACGAACTTGTTGGTGATTAGGCGGCCCTCATGCAGGGCAAAGAGGCCGCACTTGGCGTTGTCGTCGGGGTCATTGGCAAAGAAACCCAGGACCACAAAGTCGGGGCGGTATTTCAGGCCTTCCTGCTCCAGGAAGACGAGCTGCTCGGCGGTGCCGAAGCCGGAGATGCCGGTGTTCAGCACCTCCAGGGGCAGGCGGCGGGCGGCGGCGGCCTGTTCGAGCACCTGGGCATAGGTCTGGCTTTGTTCGCATTCGAAGCCCTGGGTGTGGGAGTCGCCCAGGCAGATGACCCGGCGCACGTCGGGCGGTTTGGCGTAGGGGTAGTCGTGCGTGTCGCGGAAGCCCTGGGCGTTGATTTGAAAGCGCCAGCGGCCGTCCACGCTGCGATGTTCAAAGATGGTGTTGGGCCGGAGGCGGCGGATGGCGAAGGGGCCGTAGCGGGCCTCTTCGTGGAAGCGGGGGAAGAGGACAATTTTGTCGCCAAACACCAGCCGCACAAACAACTCGCCCGCCCCGAGGCACAAGGCGAGGAACAGCAGCAGGCCCAGCAGGCGGGCCAGCCGGCGCTTGGCGGATCTGGTCATAGATGCAGGCGGCCGCCGTGGCTCGCAGCCTGCCGCGGGCGCGAAGTCGGGACGGCACGCCGGGTGGTAGGTAACAAGTGGCGGGGGCAATGTCAACGCCGCAACACCGCGCCGGCCCGGGGCGGCGGCGGATGGATAAAAAGATTGCACAATGGCGGCGGGCCATGACAATCGGCGCCCGGAAAGGACAAGCGACATGAGCCAACGCAACGCGCAGCAAGTGGAGGCCACCCCGGCGGAGCTGGGTTTTCGGATGCCGGCCGAGTGGGAACGGCATGCGGCCACGTGGCTGGGCTGGCCGCATGAGCGGACGGACTGGCCGGGGAAGATGCAGGCCATTGAGTGGGTGTATGGCGAGATGATCCGCAAGATTGGGGCCGGGGAGCGGGTGCGCCTGTGCGTGAATTCCCCGCGGGACGCCCGCCGCGCCCGCGAGGTCATCCGGCTGGCCGGGGGCGATGTGCGGCGGGTGGATTTTCTGCCCTTTCCCACCAATCGCGGCTGGATGCGGGACAGCGGGCCGATCCATGTCACGCGGGCGGGCGGGGAGAAGGCCATCGTGCATTTTCACTTCAACGCGTGGGCCAAGTATCCCAACTGGCGCAAGGACCGGCGCATTCCCGAGCTGGCGGCGCGCAAGTACCGGCGCCGGTTGTTTCACGCGCGGGCGGGCGGGCGCGACTTTGTGATTGAGGGGGGCGGCATCGAGGTGAACGGCCGGGGGACGTTGCTGACGACGTTGGAATGCTATCAGCATCCCACGGTGCAGGTGCGGAATCCGGGGTTGGATCGGGCGGGGTACGAGGCGGCGTTCAAGGCCTACCTGGGGGTGACGCAGGTTTTCTGGCTGGCGGCCGGGCCGGTGGGAGATGATACGCACGGGCACATTGATGACATCTGCCGGTTTGTGAATCCCACGACGGTGGTGCTGATCCAGGAGAAGAATCCCAAGGATGTGAATTACAAGCCCCTGGCGGAGAACTGGGAGCGCATTCAGGATTTGCGGCTGGAGGACGGCTCCAAGCCGGAGGTGGTGGCGTTGCCGATGCCTGGGCCGCTGTATTTTGGCAAAGACCGGCTGCCGGCGAGCTACGCCAATTTTTACATTGCCAACGAGTATGTGCTGGTGCCGACGTTCAACGATCCCCAGGACCGGGTGGCGCTGGGGATCTTGGGCGAGCTGTTCAAGGATCGGCAGGTGGTGGGCATCCACGCGGTGGATTTGGTGCTGGGCTACGGGACGTTGCACTGCCTGACGCAACAAGAGCCGGCGTAACGCACCGCGGTGGGAAACAAGGTTTTGGGGTCGCCCTGGCGGTGCAGTCACAGCCCTTGACAGAAACTGCGCAACGCAGCAAAGGCGGCCTGGTTGAAGGGCCAATACCCTTTTTCAGCCGCTTCCCCCAGGCGCAGGCCGGGTTTATCCCGGCTGGCTAGAAATGCTTGTACACGTCTTTTGTCCGCCTGCCCGATGCTTGCAGGCAAGGGAAAGCCGGCTTGTGCCACACACTGCATGAATTGGCCCACGCAAGGCAGCGCCGGGTCTGTTTGAACCGATTGCAAACAAAGTGTCTCCAGCGTGCCGGCACTTTGATTGTCCGGCAGAATAAAAATGCCAGTTCTGGGGGTGCTGGTGGAAAAGCAGGCGGGGCTGGGAGGCGCGGTCAAACCGGCGGATTTTAGCGAGCTGGCCGCACTTTGCCAGGCGGCCTGAGCGCTGGCTTCGGCATCGCGAATGACGGCGACGGTGGTGACCGTCGAGCGGAATCCGGGCATCAAGGAGAGGGCTTTGAGGAAGGGGCCAAGCTCGCTAATCCCGCCAAAGTTTTGCACCTGGACATGGGCTCGCTGGCAGTGGTTGAGGAAGGCTTGAAAAAAACGCTGTGCATCATGGCCTTCCACCAGGAGTTGAGTGCGGGAGACAAGGCTGACCGGCTTCATCAGCGCACCTCCAGCGCGCTTTTCAGCGCGGCTTCCAGTGCTTCACGGTCGTAAGTGAAGGCTTGAATGTCGTCCTTCATCCGCTCCAGCCGGTGGAGGGCGAAGTCGTAATCCCGCGTTTCTGCAAAGGCTTCATGCGCGGCGACGACGCACTCCCAACTGTGGGTGGTGGCAAAGATTTGCACATTCATGCGGGCGGCGAGGTCGGCGAGGCCCTTCCATACCACTGGCAGGATGGCATGATGGATGCCGTTTTCGATTTCATCAATGAGCACCACCTGCGCGTCTGCGGCGAGGATGCGTGTGTAAATATGCAACAAACGACAGAAGCCCAGGCCCATTTGGGTGATGGGGATCATTTCCGGGAGATCAAGCTCGGCGAAGATCACGGGCTGGTTTTGCGGGTCCAATAACAACTGCAAACTTATCAGGCGTGGTTCAATTTCCTTGAGCAAAGCTTCGACCTGCTTGCTGCGACGTTTGAGAACCAGTTGGTTGAAATCTTTGGCGGTCTGTGCGGGGTCAAAGATGGGGGTGGTCAGCACGGTGACCGCGGGCCATCTTTTTTGAGCCCGCTCCCTGGTTAGCACCAGGGGGCCGATGGGGTAACTTTCTGGAGATGGATAACTGGCAGCCAAGGCTTGAGGCGGGCTGTCTGGGGTCAACCACGCCTGGTGCTCAACTCCATCAAGGGCCGCAACGAATTTGCACTGATCTTGGGCTTTTTTCTGATAAAACAACCAGGGCCAGAAACCCTGGGCATGGGGGCGAAAGAGGCTACTTAATTGCTGAAAGCGGGCCTGGGCCTCGGAAAACCCGCCCGCGTGATCCAGCAGCAGCGTCAGCGCCTCCAGCAGGCAGGTTTTGCCGGTGTTATTCTGACCGGTGATGAGGTTGACCCGCTTGAGCGGCTCAATGCTCAACTGCCGGAAGCATCGGAAATTTTCTATGCGGATGCCCGTGAGCATGAGGTTATCTCGCCACGTCTCAGAGCGTGGTTCAAGTTTCTTTTCGTTCGTTCTTTGGCCCGCCGGCCAGAGCCATGCAACAGGACATGAGGCTGAAGGCGGTTTTTGAAAGTCAGGCCTGTTCTGTGCCTTGCGTGGTGGCCGCCCTGCCAGACTTAACGGTTGGATGTGCCGGTTGGTGGCGGGGGCGCGGCCTTCCATTCCTCGCTCACGCGCAGGAAGCAGCGGGCCACGCGGGCCTGATCGGGCGGGGGCGGGGGATCGTTTTTGAGGCTGTCCCATTCACGCCAGAAGGCGTCCACGCCGCTCCAGACTGTTTGCACGACGCCCAGGAGGCGTTGGCGCACCGGGGGGGCGGCGCGCTCGCGCATGAGAAGGAGGTCGCGCACCTGTTGGGCGCCCACCTCGGCGCGGTTCCAGGGGCAGGCCACGACGCGGAAACCTTTGAGGGCAAAATAAATGGGGGTGGGATGGGCGCGCTCATAATGCCAGTCGCAGATCACCACGTCTTTGGGGATCATATCAATGGCGCGATGGGTGTCATTGAAGCTGGCCTCCCATTCGCCGATGCCGGTGGTGCGGCCGTCGAGCAGGCGGTCGCCCCAGATCCACAGCTCGCGGTTGCGGTTTTTCAGGTGCTCGCGGATGCGGGTGACTTCGCCGGCAAAGAGGGCGGATTTGTCCTTGCCGCCGCAGCGGGGGCAGCGGTCCTCGCCGAGGTAGAACACTTCGTCCATGCCGGCGTGGAAGGCGCGGGCGTCGAAGGCGTCGCATAATTCGTCCACCAGGGCAAAAACCACCTTGTGCACGCCGGGATGGAGGGGGCAGTAGCTTTTGCAATAGAGGCGGTCCGGGTTGGGCCACTGGTATTTGGCGGGCAGTTGGACCCAGGGGGTTTCGTCAAATTCGGGATAGACCTGGAGCAGTTTGCCGGGGGTGCTTTGCCAGGATTGATGGCCGAGGAGGTTGATTTGGGGGATGAGCTGGATGCCGGCGGTGCGCGCGGCCTGGACGAGGCGTTGCACGTCCGTGGGGGTGAGGGGGGCGCCGCCGCGCAGCTCGGGATGGCTCTGGTACTCGTAGTTAAAATCCACGCGCAGGATGAGGGTGTTCACGCCGCGCGCGGCCAGTTCATTGGTCATCCAGCGGGCGAAACGCTCGACCTGCCGCGGGGCGGGGGCCTGGATGCAGAGGCCGCGGACGGGAAAGGGCTCGGCCGCCGCGGCGGGGGCGGCGGCGAGGGCCCAGAGCGCCAGGGCCGGGAGGAGAAATTTGGGGATGTTCATCGGGGCGGAGCATAAGGCAGGGGCGGCGGCGGGCCAAGGATTTTTGCCCATGGGGTGCCGGGCAAATTGGGCATTGCCCGGTTGGGAGGCGTTTGTTAAGTTCGGGCGCATGTTTTCACACGTGGTCATTTTTTGGACCAACCCGGCGCGGCCGGAGGCGGCGGATGCCCTGGTGGCGGGGGCCGAGCAGTATCTGCGGCCGATTCCGGGCATTGTGCATTTTCACGTGGGCAAGATGGTGCCCAGCGGGCGGGCGGTGGTGGAGCAGAGCTACGCGGTGGGGTTGAACCTTGTGTTTCCGGACAAGGCGACGCAGGACGCCTACCAGGTGCATCCGCTGCATGTGGAGTTTGTGGAGAAGGTGTTCAAACCGAACTGCACGCGGGTGGTGGTGTACGATTTTGCGTAAGGGGGAGGCCGAGATCATGGGAGCCAAATCGCCGGTCAAAATGGCCATTGTGGGGTATGGTTACTGGGGGCCGAATCTGGTGCGCAACTTTGCGGAGGCCGAGCACTGCCAGGTGGTCTATTGCTGTGATCTGGATCCCGCCCGGCAACAGCGCGCCCGGCGGCGGCATCCCTGGTTGCAGGTCACCGGCCGGTGGGACGAAGTGCTGGCGGATCGGGAGGTGGACGCGGTGGCGATTGCCACGCCGGTGCACACGCATTATGAGCTGGCGCGGCAGGCGCTGGAGGCCGGCAAGCATGTGCTGGTGGAGAAGCCGCTGACCCTGCGGGTGGATCACGCGGAGGAGCTGTGCGAGCTGGCGCAGAAGCAGGGGCTGGTGTTGCAGGTGGATCATGTGTTTGTGTACAGCCCGCCGGTGATCAAGATGAAGGAGATCGTGGATTCGGGGCGGCTGGGCAAGATTTACTTCATTGACAGCGTGCGCATCAACCTGGGCCTTTTGCAAAGCGATGTGAATGTGGTCTGGGACCTGGCGCCGCATGATCTGTCCATCGTGGATTTGCTGCTGGGCCGGATGCCGCGGAGTCTTTCCGCCTCTGGCGCGGTGCATGCCAATCAAAATATTGAGGATGTGGCGTATTTGAATCTGGATTATGGGGAGGGGCTGATTGCGAATTTTCACGTCAACTGGCTGTCGCCGGTGAAGGTGCGGCAGATGATCATTGGCGGCAGCGAGCAGAGCCTGATTTATAATGACCTGGAAAGCAGCGAAAAGGTGAAGGTCTATAACCGGGGCATCCAGGTGGGCCAGGATCCGGAGAAGCGCCGGCAGGTGCTGATCAGTTACCGCTCGGGGGACATGTGGGCGCCGCACATTACCAACGAGGAGCCGTTGGCGCGCATGGCGGCCCACTTCATCCAGTGCATCCGCGAAGGGCGCACGCCGTTGACCGACGGGCAGGCGGGGCTGCGGCTGGTGCGGATTTTGGATGCGGCCCAGCGCAGCATCAAGGCGCAGGGGGGGCGCGTGGTTTTATGAGCAAGACACCTGAATTCAGCCGGATTGCGCCGGATGTGGTGCTGGGCGAGGGGGTGCAGATTTATGGCTTTGTGAACCTGTACGGCTGCCGGATTGGCCGCGGCACGCGGATAGGGACGTTTGTGGAAATCCAGCGCGGGGCGGAAATAGGGGAACGGTGCAAGATTTCCAGCCACACGTTCATCTGCGAGGGGGTGACGATTGAAGATGAGTGTTTCATCGGGCACGGGGTGATGTTCATCAATGATCGTTATCCCGCGGCGGTGAATGCCGACGGCCAGTTGCAATCCACCGCGGACTGGCAGTGCATCCCCACGCGGGTTAAACGCCGGGCCGCCATTGGCAGCGGCGCGGTAATCCTGTGTGGCGTGACGATTGGCGAGGGGGCGCTGGTGGGCGCCGGGGCGGTGGTGACGCGGGACGTGCCGCCGGGGGCGGTGGTGGCCGGGGTGCCGGCGCGGTTGATGCCGCGCAAGAATATGGAATGAGGATCCATCATGGAATTGAAGGGTAAAACAGTGTTGATCACCGGCGGGGCGGGGCTGATTGGCTCTACGCTGGCCGATTTGCTGATTCGCCAGGAGCAGGTGGGGCGGATCATTGTGCTGGATAATCTGACCCGCGGCACGCTGCACAATCTGGCATGGGCCCGGCAGCATGGGACGGTGGAGCTGGTGCAGAAGGACATCCGGCATTTTGACGACATCCGGCCCCACTTTGACGGTGTGGACGTGGTGTTTCATCAGGCGGCCATCCGGATCACGGCCTGCGCGGAGCAGCCGCGGGAGTGTCTGGAGGTGTTGATTCAGGGCAGCTTCAATGTGGCCATGGCCTGTGTGGAGGCGGGCGTGCGGAAGCTGGTGGCGGCCAGCAGCGCCTCCATTTATGGGGCGGCAGACGTGTTTCCCACGCCGGAAAGCCATCATCCTTACAACAACCGCACGTGGTACGGCGCGGCCAAGATGGCCAATGAAGGCATGTACCGCTATTTTTACGACATGTACCGCCTGCCGTATGTGGCGCTGCGCTATTTCAACGTGTACGGCCCGCGGATGGATGTGTTTGGGAAATACACCGAGGTGCTGATCCGGTGGCTGGACTGCCTGGACCGGGGCGAGGCGCCCAAGATTCACGGGGACGGCAGCACTTCGATGGACATGATTTACAGCGAGGACATTGCCCGGGCCAATGTGCTGGCGGCCCGGAGCGAGGTGGTGGACGAGGTGTTTAATATTGGCTCCGGCCAGGAGACCACACTGTTGCAATTGTTGAAGACGCTGTTGCGCGTGACCGGCTACGAGGACGTGCAGCCGGAGTTTCAACCGTTGCGGAAGGTCAACCCGGTGCCGCGGCGGCTGGCCGACGTGACGAAGGCCCGGCAAAAGCTGGGGTTTGAGGCGCAAATCAGCCTGGAAGAGGGGCTGCGCCGGCTGGTGGCCTGGCGGGCGGAGGCCATGGCGGCGCAACAATGGAAGGCTTACGCCACATGATCCCCATCACCAAGCCCGTCATGGGCGACGAGGAAGCGCGGGCGGCGCAGGAGGTCATCGCCAGCGGCTGGCTGACCCAGGGGCCGCGGGTGGCGGAGTTTGAGCGCCTGGTGGCCGAGTACACCGGGGCGCGGTATGCGGTGGCCTGCAGCAGTTGCACCACGGCGTTGCATCTGGCGCTGGTGGCGCTGGGGGTGGGGCCAGGGGATGAGGTCATCGTGCCTTCCATGAGTTACATTGCGACGGCCAACGCTGTGCGTTACGCGGGCGCGCAGCCGGTGTTTGCCGAGGTGGAGCCCCAGACGTTCAACCTGGATCCGGAGGATGTGGAGCGGCGCATCACCGGCCGCACCAAGGCCGTCATGATCGTGCATCAATTGGGGCTGCCCTGTGACATTGACCGGTTTCTGGAACTGGGCCGGAAGCATGGGGTGAAGATTTTTGAAGACGCCGCCTGCGCCCTGGGTTCGCGCTACAAAGGCCGGCCCATCGGGGCGCATACGGAGATGGCGTGTTTCTCGTTTCATCCGCGCAAGGTCATCTGCACCGGGGACGGCGGCATGGTGACGACCCATAACGAGGGCTATGCGCGGCTGATGAAGGTGCTGCGGCAACATGGCATGAGCGTGCCGGATACCGTCCGTCATCAGGCCAACAAGGTCATTTTTGAGGAGCACAACGAATTTGGGTACAACTACCGCATGACGGATTTGCAGGCGGCGGTGGGCATTGAGCAGATGAAACGGCTGGAGGGGCTGGTGGCCCGCCGGCGGGCGCTGGCGGCCCGGTATCGGGAGAAACTGGCGGGCGTGCCGCATATCGCGGTGCCGCCGGTGCCTGCTTATGCGGAGACCAATTACCAGAGCTTCGCCATACTGCTGCAGCCAACTCTGCCGATGAGCCGGGCGGACCTGATGCAGGCGTTGTTGGATCGCGGGATTGCCACCCGGCGCGGGGTGATGACGGCGCATCGGGAGCGTCCCTACCGGCTGACGCATGGCGAGTTGTCGCTGCCGGTGACCGAGGCGGCGAGCGATCATTCGTTGTTGCTGCCGTTGTATCCGCAGATGACCGAAGCCGAGCAGGATCAGGTGATTCACGCCCTGCGCGAGGTGTTAAGTTCCGCATAAAATCCCCTATGAGCCAGCCCTCCGTGCCCTTTCTGGATTTGCAAGCCCAGCACCGGCAGATTCGCGACGAAGTGTTTGCCGCCTGGGAGGACATCTGCCAATCCTGCCGCTTTGCCCAGGGGCCGCCCACGCAGGTGTTTGAGCGGGAGTTTGCCGCCTATTGCGGGACGCAACATTGCGTGAGCTGCAACTCCGGCACCAGCGCGTTGCATCTGGCGCTGCGGGTGCTGGACATTGGCCCCGGGGATGAAGTCATCACGGTGCCGATGACCTTCATTGCCACGGTGTGGGCGATCAGCTATGTGGGGGCGCGGCCGGTGTTTGTGGACATTGAGCCGGGGCGGCGGACGCTGGATCCGGCCCGGCTGGAGGCCGCCATCACGCCGCGGACGCGGGCGATTTTGCCGGTGCATCTCTACGGCATGCCGGCCGACATGGCGCCGATCCAGGAAATTGCCGCGCGCCATCAGGTGCCCGTGATTGAGGATGCGGCGCAGGCGCACGGGGCGCGTTACCGCGGGCGGCGCGCGGGGCAATGGAGCCGCATCGCCTGTTTCAGCTTTTATCCGGGAAAAAATCTGGGGGCCTATGGGGAAGGTGGGGCGCTGGTGACGGATGACGAGGCGCTGGCGGCCCGGGCGCGGCGGTTGCGCGAGCACGGCCAGAGCCGCCGTTACTACCACGAAGAGCTGGGGTACAACTATCGCATGGACAGCCTCCAGGCGGCGGTGCTGAGCGCCAAGCTGAAGCGGTTGGAGGCCTGGAATGCGGCCCGGCAGGCTTTGGCGCGGCGCTATGACGCCCTGCTGGCGGGACTGCCGGTGACCCGGCCCGCCTTTTTTGCTGACACCGAGAGCGTCTGGCATTTGTATGTGATCGAGTGCGAGCGCCGGGATGAAGTGCGGGAGCGGCTGGCCGCGGCGGGGGTGGAGACGGGGTTGCATTATCCGGTGCCGGTGCACTTGCAGCAGGCTTACGCGCATTTGGGGCATCAGCCGGGGGATTTTCCCCACTCGGAGGCGCTGGCGCAGCGTTGCCTGTCGCTGCCGATGTTTGCGGAAATGACCGAAGCCCAACAACAACGGGTGGTGGAGGCGTTGGCCGCCGCCCTCAAGTAAGCTGCGTGGCCAATACAGCCTGCATCTACATTTATGGCGCCGGGGCGCATGGCCGGGTGGTGCTGGACATTTTTCGTGCGGCGGGCGCCACGGTGGCCGGCTGGCTGGATGACGCTCCGAAACTGAGAGGCGCCCTGCGCGAGGGTTTGCCGGTGTGGGGCGGTCTGGAGTATTTGCGCACGGGCGGGGTGGCGGGCGCCGTGCATGTGGCCATTGGGTTAAGCCCGGCCCGGCTGAGTTTGGGCGAGCGGGTGGAGGCGGCGGGTTTTTCCCTGGCCACGGCGGTGCATCCGTCGGCCGTGGTTTCCCCGGCGGCGTGCGTTGGGGCGGGTTCGTGTTTGTGTGCGGGCAGCATCGTGGGGCCCGGGGCCCGGCTGGGGCGGCAGGTGATTGTGAACACGGGGGCCACGATTGATCATGACTGCGTGCTGGAGGACGGGGCGTGGGTGGCGCCGGGGGTGACCACCGCCGGGGCGGTGCGCATTGGGCGGCTGGCGTATGTGAGCACCGGGGCGGTGTTGGTGGCGGGGGTGAGCGTGGGAGCTGTCTCTTATACACATCT
>JAOAIT010000070.1 GCA_026414565.1 Verrucomicrobiia bacterium | reverse complement strand
CGCCTGCGCCGCACTCACCAAATCATTGCTCACCCCGCTGGACGTCGAACTCCCACTCATGCTCAACGTGCTCCAGTCCCCCACCCCAGGCTGCGTGCTGAAGTTCTCCTGATACCCGTTCGGCCCCACCAACGCCGCCTGGGCGACGAGAGCCAGAGAAAAAAAACATGTGAGCCAATAGCGCATCATAACCGCCTTTCCAAGATTATCAGTTAGATTGATTTTCAATTATTTAGCTCCTAATGTGCAGCAGCTTAATTCATGCCATCTGATTTCTCACCAATTTCCGCCTTTCGACACCTCACAGCAGAAAACGCAAGTCTTTGCCCTGAATGGACTTGGGCAATGAGGAAAACAGGAAAAAAACAATCCCACAACACCGGACGAGGCGTTGGGCACTGGCGGCACGGGGCCAGACTGCGCCACCACTTTGGCAAAAAACTAACCGCAACATAAGGCTAACGCGGGCAAACCATGTTACAAATTGGTGACAGTGGCAACAAAAATCACTGCCCGATTTTTCTGGCTGGCGGGCAAGCAGGCCGATTCAGGCCCGACTGGATGACAAAAGAAGGCGCCTTGCCGGGTGGCCCCGCCCTGCTTCATGCCCTCGGGCCAATTCGGCGCTGGAGCGCCGAGTCACGGCGTTCTCCTCATCATACGAGTAGAAACCACCGTATATACGCATTGACGGGCTGACATGATATCCTTACGCCTCGTGCCGTCGCCGCACAGGCAGGAGAGCGCGCCCAAGAAAAAAACATTTTAGACTTGAGATTTCCGTCCAAAAAGCCGATGCTTCTCCTGTCAGCGGGAAACGTGAGAGTGACCTTGCTGGAAGCTCTTTGACAGCCTGAATGCGGCTGGAAATTTGAAAACAAATTTCCCTGCCCGGTGCGTGATTAGGAACAAAGTCCTTGAACCGTAAAATCCTCAAAAAGGAGCCTCTATTTCGCTGCCTGCCGACAAGCCTTTCATCCGTGAACTGGTAGTCGAACGGCCGCGATCGGGTTCCACTTGTTCTTGAGCAGTTCAAAGGAACTGTTACACACGGCCAGGGTGGGGTTTTTTTTTGCCCGGAGAGACCGCGCGCCCTAAAAGTTATCCAGCAGAATCTCGGGAGCCACGCGGAATTTGGCGGGAGCATCAAAGAAATCCAAATCCAGGCGCGCCTGATTGAGGTTGAATTGAAGGCTTTGAAACAGGGCAGGATGGAACTGGGCGCGTTCAAAGAAGGGGCCGGAAGCTGTGACCTGACGTTCATCCCAATTTTCCAAGAGCATGGTCAGCCGGCCTCCCCCATTCAGGAAAGCGCGCACAAGCTGGGAAGCATCGGCGATGGGAGCGGCATTGGTGGTTTTGGCCGCCGCAAACTCGATGGCCGCCACCCGTTCCAGCGGCAGGGGCAGCTCGCCGAAGTCGGCCTGCAGGAGCAACTCCCCCTTGCGAATGGCCTTTACGCGGCCCGCCACGCGATCCTTGTTCAACAGGCGGACCAGCTCCTGGCCTCGGGCGACGGGAGTTTCCGGGTAGTTATCAATCTGGCCGTCCCAGGCGGTCACGCGCAGATTGGCAATGCGCACCTGCTGTGCCATGCCGGCCAGATAAAAGCCCAGGCCGGTGCCCAGACCCTCCAAATTCGAAATGTCCAGCCACTGGCGCAACAGCACGTCATTGCCATAAACAGCAACGGTTTTATTGGGGATGTCCGTGCGGATGGACAGGCGGATCTTGCGTGTGCCTTCGGGCATGTCCACCATGCCCAGCGACATGTTGTTGCCGGTACGGGTGGCCCGGCAAAGCTGCAGGTTACGAGGAGACACCTGCAACATATAGGCGTTACCGTCAGGTGAGGCGGGACGATCGGTGTAAAACCAAATGCTCAAGTAAAAATTGCCCTGCCAGGACAGGTCAAATTCGATGTTTGAGACCGGCGGCAAATCCAACTGACGTCCTAGAAAACCCGCGTTCACGCCATAAAACGCGCCGTTGTGATAATGCCAGCCATTGGCAACCGCGCGCGGCTGGGTTTCCGGGGAAACCAACTGGGCCACGCCGCCCACAATTACAAATTGCACATCGGTGCGCACGCCACTGAGATTGGTCCAGCCGCTCATGCTGTCCGGCCCTTCGTAAATAACCTTGTAACGGGAGAGACCGGTGAGCAATGAGGCGAGGCCTTGACGCTGCAGGCGCAAGTTGCCGGCGTACCAGGTGCGCAAAACCAACGTCTGGTCATCCATTTCCTGAAGCTCGCCGCGTATTTCATCCCCATTGACCAGCCGCACCACCGAATCCGTGCCGTGCGGCGGGACCGGCCGGGTGCGGGCAAGCCGCACCTTGTACACGCCCCGAGGTTTAATGGTAAGGGTGGTTCCCTCCGGACTGTGCTGCCAGCGCAAACCATTGGCATCCATGCCCACCAGCCGCCCGCGCAAAATGTCCCCGCTCAAAAACTCCAGAATATCTTCCGATGGGGACACAGGGCCGTCCGTAGCCGGGGCGTTCTGTGCACTGGCCGAAAACAGGCCCATGCCTGCCAGCGCCATCATCAAGAGTAATCGGCTTAAAAACGCCATGCCCTTCAATGTAACGGTGAAAGGCGGGGGATGCAATCCGCCACCGAGATTGCCGGCGTGCGCGACTGCCCGCTTGTGTGTCTAGGTGACATGAACTCTTCAGAGTCTGCAGCGTTTCAGACCTTAGTCCGCAAACTGGACGGCGATACCCATGGGTTCCAGGAATTTCTGGATGCTGGCTCTGGCCCGCTGGTCCGCCTCCTTCAGGATTTCGTATTCCCGCGCGGCCCGGCGCATGTCCTGAAGGGCCTGCTGACGGGCCAAATCCGGAAGCTGCGCATCGAAGCGCCGTAGAAAGCCCGTCTTGTGTTCAATTAACTGCGTGCGTTGTTCGTCCAGATAAACATCCGTGATCTGGCTGGGGGGCAGGCGCAGGATGAGATTGGTGCCACGCCATTTCGTATCCTTTTCCGTAATTTTGGATAAATCCACCCCCGCCTTGACCACACCATGAGCCACCAAAATGACGCGGTTTTCACCCGCAAGCAGGGCCAGCTTGCCGGTGGGGGGGTCTTCGAGGATGACGACTTTTTCCAGGCGCTGCTGAACCGTCACCAAGTGGTTGAGGGTCTGAATGTTGCGCAGGAAAACAGCGGTATTGCGCTGGGTGGAGCGCTGGCCCTGCAGGTAAAGGCGGACCAGCAAGAAACCCGCCACCAGCAGTAGCAGGGATAAAATCCCCACGATCAAACCCACGATGAGCAACCGTGTTTTCCACATGTCCCTAATCTAAACCACGCCAGCCCGGGGCGGGAGAAAAAACCGCCATTGGCAAAACAGTTGCGCAACGGGAGCCAAATCGTTAGATTGCATGGTGTCAAGCATGCCAGGGTGGGCGCGGGGCGGCGGAATGATGCCGTCCCGGTCTCGGCGGCATGTGCCAGTGGTCATGAACGGACTGACACCCAGCGAAGAGACCCAACTGCTGCAGACCATCGAGATGTTCGAGGTCATCACGCAGTCCCAGCCTCATGATTACCAGTCTTTGGAAATCCTGAAAGAGGCGTATTCCAAGCTGGGACGTGCCAAGGAGGCGGTGAACACCGCCAAACGTATTGCCGAGGCGTACATGCAGCTCGGGCAGCTTTCGTCAGCCATTCTCGAGTACGAAACCATTTTACAACAATATCCGGACGACCCGGATGTGCGCCGGGCGCTGGCCGAGATTGAAAACAAGGCCGCCAGCATGACGGCCAGCCCGATGCCGCTGGAGGCGGAGGCCGCCAAACCCGCCGTCGCGCGGCCCGGCGCCGAGGTCAAGGTGGATGACGGCCGGGACCTCATGTACAAGCTGTTTGTGGACGGCAAGCACATCACCGCCGGCGACTTTGATTTGTGCTGGGTCACCCCTGCTCCGATGCCGGGCAAGATTGTGGACCCGTTTTTACAGGTGTTGCACGATAAAAACATCCTGCCGCTGGACAAGTCCCTGCGTCTGCTGTGCGACAAATCGGGGGTGGCGTTTCTGCCGCTGGACCGCTACGACGTGGATGTGGAGCTGGCCCGGAGGTTTCCGCGGGAGACCTGCCAGCGGTGGTGTGTGCTGCCTATTGATAGGATGAGCAAGTCCTTGATGGTGGCCACCTGCAACCCCTTCAACAAACAGGCCGCCAAAGAACTGACTGAGGCCAGCAAGGACAAGGACCGCATCATCTGGTACATCTCGCCGCCGCAGGAACTGCTGCGCGTGATCAAAAAAGTTTTTAAATAACCTCGTCAACCCCCTATGCCACCGGTCAACAAGCCCTTTGGCGAACGCATCGCCGATGCCATGATCGAAGATGGCCTGCTGACCAGCGCGCAGGTGGATGAGTTGCTGGCCAAGCAGAAAAAGGAGGGCAAACGCTTCCTCAACCTGGTGATTGACGAAAAACTGGTCACCGACCAGGACCTGGTAGTTTGCATGGGCCGCGTGTTGAACACCCCACCGGTCAATCTGGCGCGGGTGGGCATCGAGAAGGACGTGGCCGACCTGGTGCCGGTGGACATGGCCCGCAATCACAAGGTGGTGCCGGTTTCCCGCCTGGGCAACAAGCTCTACCTGGCCATGGCCGACCCCCTCAACGTGCTGGCCAAGGACGATGTCAAGCGCGTCACCAAAATGGAGGTGGCCCCGCTGATTGCGCCGGAAAAGGCCATTCTCGACAAAATCGCGGCCATCGAGTCCGGCAAAGGCGCCACTCTGGCGGAAATTGTCTCGCAAACCGCTGAGGCGGCTGAGGCCGAGGTGGCCGAGGACGCCGAAAGCCTGGAGGTGGCCAAGGAGACCCAGGAGGAGATCTCGCTGGATCAGATGGCCGAGTCGGGCAGCGAGGCGCCGGTCATCAAGCTGGCCAACATCATTCTGGTGCAGGCCATCAAGGACCGCGTCAGCGACATCCACATCGAGCCGTTCGAGAAGATGGTCAAGCTGCGCTATCGCATTGACGGCGCGCTCATCGAGCAGCCCCCCATTGCCAAGGCGATGCAGATTCCGCTCACCTCGCGCATCAAAATCATGAGCAATCTGGACATCGCCGAGCGCCGCCTGCCGCAGGACGGCCGCATGCGCGTGAAGGTGGGCGGACGTGATATTGACCTGCGCGTTTCCTTCCTGCCCACCGTCCACGGCGAGAAATGCGTGCTGCGCGTGCTCGACAAATCCAATCTTTCCGCGAGCATGGACAAGCTGGGCCTAGACGAGGACAGCTTCCGGCGGCTCAAAGCGGCGGTGGATGCGCCCCACGGATTGATTTTGGTCACCGGCCCCACCGGCTCCGGCAAGACCACCACCCTGTACTCGTGCCTTAACGAGCTTAACAATCCAGACTACAACATCGTAACGGTTGAAGACCCGGTGGAGTTTCAAATCCCGGGCATCAATCAGGTGCCGGTGAAGAAGGAAATTGGCCTCACCTTTGCCGCGGCGCTGCGCTCGATTCTGCGCCAGGACCCGGACATTGTGATGATCGGGGAAATCCGCGACGAGGAAACCGCCGAAATCGCCGTGGAGGCCGCGCTGACCGGGCACCAGGTGCTGAGCACCATGCACTGCAACGATGCACCCGGCGCCATTGCCCGTCTGGATGACATGGGGATTGCCCCATTCCTTATTTCCTCGTCGGTCATTTTGTCCTGTGCGCAGCGCCTGATGCGCCGCATTTGTAACGTGTGCAAGGAAAAGGTGGAATATCCGCCGCGGATGTTCCAGGACTTGGGGATTGCGCCGGACTTCTTTGCGGGGGTGGACTTATACCGGGGCCGCGGATGTGACCGCTGCAAGAACACCGGTTATTCCGGGCGTTGCGCGATTATCGAAATCATGACGGTGACCGACGAAATCCGAAAGCTCATCATCAAACGCGCCAGTTCGATGGAGGTGGCCAAAGTGGCGATGGAACAGGGCATGCGCAGCCTGCGGCAGGTGGCCCTGGACAAGGTACGTGCCGGCATTTCCACCCTCGAGCAAACCCTCGTGGTCACCGCCGCACATTAAAGCCCACGACCGCGCTTCAAAACAAAACGCACGGCGCGCGGCGGGTTTTACGTCCCCTCCGCGCGCCGCAGTTTCGCACTTTGCCTTCAGGCGGGGCTACGCTCTCATGGATGCGCAAGCCCAATTTCAGTTACGCCCCGATCAAGGTTGAAGGCGGATTACCCGGTAGAATCGGCGCTCCGACGTGGAAGCGCCATCTTGATATTGCCACAGGCCCCCGCCCGCCTCGGCAGCCTGTCCCAGGTCAAACCACTGCCGGAGGTCCGTAGAGTACTGAATCCGATACTGGAAGCCCGGCAGGCCCATGACCCGGAGGGTGGGCCCACTGGGCCCCCGGCTCAACCCTACGATTTGCGGGTGGGAAACGGTGTCATTGCGCAGGGCCAGGTTCTGAATGCGTTGATCCCATGCCATGGGCGTATCGGCCACGGCATAAACCTGGATGTTGGTCAAATACCCGGCCAGCGCCCATTGTTCACCGCCATCGGTGAAGAATGTGTTGCCGCTGGCAGGGGCCAAATCCACCCGGTCAGCCGCCTGGGTTAGCGGATAATAAGAATCACCACCGTCAGCCAGGAAACCCAGGGTAACCAGGCGGAAGGTACGGTTGGGATCGCCCACCAGTTGGCCTTGATCCACCACCAAGTCCAGCGTGCCATCGGCGCGCCGGGCAACCAGTGTTTGCACCCGCGATCCGGGCGTTGCGATGCCGGTGATCACCGTGTTGGAACGGGCGTAGGTCATCGGCGGATTGGTGGGCTGATAGCTGAACCACAAGCCGCTGACCTGCGGGAATTGGCCGGGCGTGGCGCCGGGCGCGGTAGCTGCCACGCTCCATTCCATGGTGTCGCGCAGTTGTTGCGCGGTGAGGGTTAGCAACGTCAAACCGTTATTGAAGCGCAGAGCATTCTCAATGTCGAGCTGCGAGATGGCTCCGGCCGGCTTGCCCACCTGGGGATTGGGCAGAGGCGGGCCAAAAAACGCGCCGCCGCCATAGCCCACCACCGCGCCGATCGAATCACGAATGCCGCCGCCGTTTTTGAGCGAGATGGAAACCGTGGGATCGGCCAGCCGGCCGCGCCAGAGGTTGGCATCGGCAGTAAGATTGCCCAGGTTGGATTCTTCCGTCCGCACAAACTGGCGCAGGCCGTTGAGATAGACCAGCGTGCGGCCAAAGAACAGACCGTCCTTGGCGTTGATGATGGCCCCCAGGTTGGTGGCCACATTTAACACCGTGGCATTGGGCGGTTGATTGCCCGTCTCGGCAATGCCCTGTTCGTCTGTGGCATAAACGCCACTGGCAGGATCATAACTGGTGATCAGCCCCTGCTCATCAAAGCGCACGATGAAGCGCCCGACGTAGCGATAATTGGCGCCGGCGTTTACCACCGCCACCGGCTGCCCCAGGGTACTGTTAAACCAGACCGGATAATTGGTGACGGCCACATCGCCGGGCCGGAGGCGGTCCTGCGGCTTGGCAAAGATGGCATGCGACCCGCCCGCGATGACCACGTCCACATCGCGCAATTGCTGCGCCAGGGCAAACTCGTTGGCAAACTGCTGCAGGTGGGCCAGCACAATGACTTTGTTGACGCCCAGCGGCAGCAAGGCGTCCACTGCGGCCTGCACGGCCGTCACCAGATTGGTGTCCACCTGGATGTTGCCCGGCGAGGAGATGGCCCTCAGCTCGGGCGTGGTGACGCCCACCAAACCGATCCACTGGCCAGCCACCTGCACGATGCAGGAGCGGGCCACGCGGTTGCTCAAGGTGGTGTTGGGCTGGCCATCGGCGGCCACCAGGCTGGCCATGCTGCTGTCTGTGGCAAAGTTCAGATTGGCGCTCAGATAAGGGAACAACGTGCCGGCATAATTCACGGCGGCATCGCGCAAAATCAGGTTGCGCACCTGCGGCGTGCCGGCATCAAATTCATGATTGCCGAAGGCCGACGCCTGGAAGCCCATGGCGTTAAACATGACGATGTCACCCCGCCCGGCCACGCCGTTAAACCCTGCGGCCGGGTCGGCGGAGGCGTTGAAGAAGGGGCCGGGGATGTAGTTGTCGCCCGAGGAAACAATGAGGGTATTGGTGGGATACTGTGCTTTCAGCCCGTTGAGCACGGCGCTGAAGGCAGGGGCATCAAAAATGGCGTTCAAACTCGCCTCAAAATCGCTGGCGTGCAGGATTTGCACGGTGAGCGGCGGGGAGCTGGTGTTCTTGCGGGCGGTAATCAACACAGGGGCGGAAGTGGAGCTGAGGCCCAGGTTGTCCGTGACCACCGCCTGATAGAGAAAGTCGCCCAGAGGATGATTGGTAAAGCCGAGCTGGTAGGGGGCCGCGGTATTTGTGCGCACCGCCACGCCATTCCGGTAAAAGACTACGCGGGAAATCCAGCCGTCCACATCCTGGACATCCGCAATAAGGGTGAAATTGACCGGCGCGCTGGTGGCCACGACCGCGGGAGTGGTGCGCAACGCGATCAGCGGAGCAAGATTGGCTGTCACCGTTTCCACCTGATAGACCGAGGAAGTAGCCGCAGCCCCCTCATGATCGTAGGCCACGGCGGTTATGGCAAACAGGCCGGCATTGGTCAGCGTGACCGCGAGCTCAAAAGGATAGGCCGTGTCCTCACTCACCTTGCTGGTGCCTTGGTAATACTGCACTTTGACGATTTTGCCGTCCTGGTCATAAGCATTGGCAACAAGCTTGAAGGAGACAGGCAGGGCCAAAACGGCGTTGGTGGGGCCTGTCAGCACCACCCCCGGAGGCTGATTGGAAGGCGCCGCTGCCCCATAAGTGGGCAGCGTAACGCGATAAGCCAGGGCCAGGGTGTCCATGCCGATTTCATTGGTGCCGACCGCCTCCCCATTATGGTACACCACCGGAGCTTTGAAATCATTGTCGCTGATGACCAGGAGAAGATAATCATCCGGACGCTGCCCCTCGAACAGGGGGATCAAGGCCAGACTCTCCATTTTTTCGGGAATGGTGTTGGTGTCATGCGGAGCGCTGGCATTCAGGCCAAACTTGGCCAGTTGTTGCTCATCCAACATGTCCACCAAATCCATGCGTGTGACCGGCTTAATGGAAGAAGGCAGACCGCTGGCCGGCAGCGAGAGCTGCCCCGGCGCGCCCAACTCCAAGTTGTAGGGAGAATCAATAATGTTGGTGGCGCCTTCGATGCTGGCCAGCACCACGCGCTTATAGGTGGGGGCGGTAAAGATATTGGTGCCGGTCAAGCCCTGGCCAATTTGATCCCGCTCCAACACTAGAAACTCCATGTGGTTGAGCGCCAGGATTTCACTGACCGGCGTGTGGCGGTTGGTTTGGGCGCTGCCGTTGAGGGTAAGCACATAGACGTACATGGCCAGGGCTTCGCCATAAGTGGGCGAACTTTCGTCCGCGTCAAAAACTACCACCCGGGTATTGCGTCCAGCGGTGCCGGCCCCGCCATCCTGAATGGTGGGGCTTTGCAGCATGGCAAACAGCCGCTTGCCATCCGGAGTGATGCTCAGTCCCTCCAACCCCCGATTATTGCGCCGGCCCGAAACTGGAGCGGTCACCGCAGTGAAGTAATTCTTGCGCGGATAGGCCGCGCCAAACTTGGGCATGAGGGACTCGGGAATCTTGAAGTGCATCTCGTAATTGCCGTCGGCCGAAAAGCGATAAATGTAGGGGCCGTATTCATCGCTCACGTAAAAGCGGCCGTCCGGCAGGCGCACCAAACCTTCCCCGTCCAGGCTGCGCCGGCCCTGGCCGAGACTGTCGGGGGCCGATTGCGGATGCGTCAGCACATTGGTGTCGTTGGCATCAAAACCGGTGTAATGATTGGTCCTTTCGTAGGTAAAAAAGATGAGGCCGGTATTTACGAGCGAAATTTGGTTTTGGGGCGCCGGCCCGGGGCCTTCGTAAGGGGTAATGGCCAGGCTGAACTTCAAGATGCGGGTCAGGTAGTTCTGTGCGCCGTCCCCGAAGCCGCGATCCGGTAGCGCGTACAAAGTGCCGCGAACGGTGCGCCCTTCATGCACAGCCGAGCCCCAGTCAAAATAAGTGGCTGAACCAAAACCACCCAGCGAATCCAGCCCGGGGCCGCGCACGTCGAAGGCATCGCCGGGCACCCTGCCCACCGCCACCAGGCCGAGGTTGGTGAAACCGTTGAATTGAGCGGCGCAGGGAAGGCATACCAGCGCCAGGCAACTGAGAATCCAGAGAATGGTTTTTTGTTTCATACCAGTGTACGCGATTTGGGTTGTTCAGTCGGGCAAATGACGGGCCGCAATCACTCATTTGCCACGCCCCCAACAGCAACAGGAAATGATGACAATCGGTTGGCGAAAACGTCACGCGGCGGTGATAAGACGAAAAACCATATCAGCCTGCGGACAGGAAATAATCGGCCATGTGCAACAAGCGCGTGGCAAAAACGGACCACGACTGGACCAGTCCGGCAACCGCCAAATACCACGACAACGGCAAGCGTCCCTCCGGGCCATTGACCGCCCGGGGCGGCCTTGTTAGCGTGCGCGCGTGCCAAAGACCTCCGGCTCACAACCTGTTCCGCACACCGGCCTGCGTCCCGTGGCCGCCAGGCTGCGCGAGGCGTATGCGCGGATGCGCGCCCATTTTGGCTATCAGCATTGGTGGCCGGGGGAGACGCCATTCGAGGTGTGCGTGGGAGCCATTCTCACCCAAAACACCGCCTGGTCCAATGTGGAGCGAGCCATCGGCAATCTCAAGCAGGCCGCCCCCTTGACCCCCCAAGCCCTCTGGGCAATGCCGCCACAGCAAATGGCCCGGCTCATCCGGCCGGCAGGTTATTTCAACATTAAAACTCAACGTTTGCGCGCGTTTCTCGAGGTCCTGGTCACGCAATACGGCGGCAACCTGCAGCGCCTGTTTACCGGCGATGTGGCCACGGTGCGCGCCCGATTGCTGGCCATTCATGGCATCGGGCGGGAAACGGCTGACAGCATGTTGCTTTACGCGGGAGGGCATCTAAGTTTTGTGGTGGATGCCTACACCAAGCGCATCTTTCTGCGTCACGGCTGGTGGCATCCCCCGCGCCGGCAGCAACGCGCCGGCAAGACTCAGACGGCCGAAGAATACGAGTCCCTCAAGGCCCTGTGTGAGAGCGCGCTAAATCATGTACCCCAAAAGGAGCGCCTGGATTTGTGGCAGGACTACCACGCCCAACTGGTCATGGTGGGCAAGCACTATTGCACCGCCCGCGAACCGCGCTGCGCCCAGTGTCCGCTGCGTGAGCTGCTGCCCCGCGAAGGCCCCCTTGAAACATAACCGCTGCGGTTTCTGAGCCCTTCGTGGCGGATCGCAGCCAAGGGGCAACCAGACCAATACTTGCGCACGCGAGGAACACGAAGACGTTTTCCTGTGGCAGCGACCTTGCCCCCTCGCCGATCATCATCATCAATCAACCGGGAGCAGAACTCGCGCTTTTAACGCCGGTTGTTTTGTGGGATAACCAGCCCATGACGATGCATACCCCTTTGTCGCATAAGGGCCGCCAATGGGTGTGGGCCGTTGGTCTGGCGTGTTTGTCTTGTCTGCCGCTGGGATTCGGACGGGATTGGCATGTCGCCGCGGGCGCGCGTGAGGGAGATGGGAGTGTGGCGCGGCCTTTTGGCAGTGTGCAGGAAGCGCTGCAGGCCGCCCGCTCCGCCGTGGGACCGCACCGGATTCTGGTGCAATCCGGTGATTACTACAACGTGTCCCTCACGCTGGGACCGCAGGACGCCGGTCTGAGCATTGAAGGCACTGGCGCGACTCCTCCGGTGCTATATGGGGGGATCCGGCTGACGAACTGGCAGGCCGAGGGCAGGTTTCAAGTTGCGCCACTGCCGTCCTCCCCCACTGGCAGGCCGTGGGAAATCCGCCTGCTGCTGGTCAACGGCGAAGCCCGCCCACGTGCCCGTTATCCTTCGACAGGCGCGTTGCCGCATGAGAGCGTATTTTCCGTGCCGTGGATGTCCACCACCGGCGGCGGCTGGCAACGGCCCCCCACCGATGAAGAGCTGACCACCTTGAAATATCGCCAGGGAGACGTGGGGGACTGGTTGGAAGTGGCCAATGCGGAAATCACCGTGTTTCACATGTGGGATGAATCATGCGTGGGCATAGCGGCGCATGATGTGACCCAGCGCATCCTGAAACTGACGCCCAAGACCGGCCATCCGCCCGGTGCTTTCGGGGTGCAAAAATATGTGCTGTGGAACATTGAGCAGGGCATGTTAAGCGCCGGCAACTGGTATCATGATCGCGCGCGCAACCGCCTTGTCTATTGGCCAAAGCCCGGCGAGAAAATGGCCAACTTGCACGTGGTGGCTCCCAACCAAACCACCATCATCAGCCTGCGCGGTGAGCGGGACAAGCTGGTGCGGGGCGTGGTCCTGCGTCGCCTCACGCTTGCCGCCACCACCGTCCCCCTCATTTCAGGTGGGTTTGCCGCCGAGGCGTTTCCCGGGGCCATCCAATTACAACATGTCGAGCAATGCCGCCTCGATGAGCTGATCGTCCGCGGAGTGGCCGGTCATGGCATCAAGGGCAACGGGATCACCCGCGAGGTGCGGGTGGAAAATTGTGAAGTGACGGATTGCGGCGCGGGCGGCGTGTACGTGGGCGGAGAGCGGTCAGTCATCTTCAACAATCACATTCACGGCATCGGCCGCGCCTATCCCAGCGCCATCGGCATTTACCGCGGGGGGCGCCAGTGCCGGGTGGCACACAACGAAGTGCATGATTGCTCCTACTCCGCCATCAACTACGGAGGCACCTCCAACATCGTGGAAAATAACCTGCTATATGACTGCATGAAAGTGCTGCACGACGGTGCGGCCATTTATATGTTTGCCGCGTCCAACTGTGTGTTGCGCGGCAACCTGGCCCGGGACATTGTGGATACCGGCGGCTACGGCGCCTCCGCCTACTATTTGGATGAGCGCAGCTCCGGCTGTCTGGTCGAATCCAACCTGTCCATCCGCGTGAACTGGCCGTCCCATAACCACATGGCCACCAACAACACCATCCGCCATAATCTGTTCATGGTGCTGGGGGACGCCAAAATCACCTTTCCACGCTCCACGGGCTTTATTCTGGAGCGCAATCTGCTGTACGCCACCGGCAAAATCCGGGTGGAGGGCGCGCAGGCCGTCATGACCTGGAGCAACAACTTGTTTTTTGCCGAGAGTGGCCGCTATGAGTGGGTGACCTTGAATCAATACAGCGCGCGTGCAAGCTCCACCAACCCGCCGCCGGGAGTGGCCACCAATCGCCCGTTACTCCTCAATTTGTGGCAGCCCACGGCCCGCCCCGCGCCGGAATCGCCCGCCCATGCCCTGGGCATCGGGCCGGTGGATGTGTCCCAGGCCGGCCGTCTTCCGCGCCGGGGAAAATGAACCGAAAAAATCTGTAAAAATGGGACTGTTTTACAGTTGCAGTTTTTATTTTGCTTAGCATATTCGGCGCATGGCTGACATACCATTGCTGACAATTGAGCTGCCGGGCATCAAGAAACTGAAAAGCGGCAAGGTGCGCGAGGTGTTTGACCTGGGCGAACATCTGCTGTTTGTGGCCACAGATCGCATTTCGGCATTTGATGTCGTCATGCCCAATGGCATCCCGCGCAAGGGCGAAGTGCTGACCCAGCTTTCGCATTTCTGGTTTGACCAAACCGAAGCGTTGGTGCCCAACCATCGGGTGCTGCGGGCGGGCGATCCCCTGCCCCCGGCGCTGGCGGCCTGGGCGCCCCAGTTGCAACGCCGCAGCATGATTGTAAAAAAGGCCCAGCCCCTGGCCATCGAGTGCGTGGTGCGCGGCTATCTGGCTGGCTCCGGGTGGAAGGAATACAAGGCCTCCCGGACTGTATGCGGCATCCCACTGCCGCCGGGATTGCAGGAGTCCAGCGAGCTGCCGGAGCCGATCTTCACCCCCGCCACCAAGGCGGAGACCGGGCATGACGAGAACATCTCCTTTGAACAGGCAGCGCAGATTGTGGGACGGGAAATTGCTGAAAAAGTGCGCGATTTAAGCCTGAAAATCTACACTCATGCCCGGGCTTACGCCCGCCAGCGGGGCATCATCATCGCGGATACCAAGTTTGAGTTTGGGCTGTACCAGGGCCAGTTGATTTTGATTGATGAAGTCCTGACGCCGGACTCGTCCCGGTTCTGGCCGGCGGATCAATACCAACCGGGGCGCGGCCAGCCCAGTTACGACAAGCAATTTGTGCGGGATTATTTGGAGACGTTGAATTGGGACAAGAATCCCCCCGGCCCGATGCTGCCGCCGGACGTTGTCGAAAAGACCCAGGCCAAATACCTGGAGGCCTATCGCCGCCTGACGGGCCGCGATTTGTAAGCGGCCCCTTCGGGGCCCCCAGCCACCGCAGCCATGCAAGCGCTGGTGGAGGACTTTCTCATGCACCTGCGCCTGGAGCGCGGCATGGCCGAGCACACCCAGCGCACCTACGCCGCGCTGCTAGGGGCGTTTGTCAACTGGGCGGAAAAGGAAGGTTTTCAGGACTGGCGCCAAATCAAGCTGCCGGATTTGATGCGCTACCTGGAGCACGAGCGCCGACGACCTCTGCACACCGAGCCAAAGGATTCTCCCCGCCGTCTGGCCCCTGAGAGCGTTTATCTGGAAATTGCGGCGTTGCGGGCCTTTTACCGCTGGGCTGAACAGGAAAAACACCTCCCGCTCAACGTCACTGAATCGTTGTCCCTGCCACGCCGCTGGCAGCGGCTGCCCAAGGCGCTCTCCGACGCGGAAATCCAGCGCCTCCTGCAGGCCCCGGGACAGAAGGCCACGCCCCGCGACTTGTGCGATCATGCCATTCTGGAGCTGGCCTACGCCTGCGGCCTGCGCCGGGCCGAATTGTGCGCGCTACGGGTGGAACAACTGCATCTGGAAGCCGGCTTCATCAACGTGATTGGCAAGGGCAATAAAGAGCGGGTGGTGCCGGTGGGAGAAGTGGCCATTGCCGCGCTGCGGGATTACCTGGCGCGTGGCCGGCCGGAGCTGGTCACCCCCAAGTCCCCGGCCAATGTTTTCCTGACCCGGCGCGGCACGGCCTTTTCGCCAGTCACCCTATGGTGGCGCATTCGGCAATGTGTGCGCCGGGCGGGGATTCAACGGCGCATCACGCCCCACATGCTGCGCCACAGCTTTGCCACGCATCTTTTGGAACATGGGGCGGATTTGCGGGTAATTCAGGAACTGCTCGGCCACGCGCACATCGCCACCACCGAGGTCTATACTCACGTCGCCTCCAGCCACTTGCGGGAGCTTCATCGCCGCTTCCATCCCCGGGCTTGAGCGCCCAAGATGCCGTCATCCCAGTTTCAGAAAGTTGCCCACCAACCGGCGGCCTTCCTCGGTCAAAATGCTTTCCGGGTGAAACTGCACGCCCCAGATGGGATACTGCTTGTGCCGCACCCCCATGATCTCCCCTTCATCCGATTCGGCGGTGATTTCCAGACAATCCGGCAGCGAGGCCCGTTCAATCACCAGCGAATGATAGCGGGTGGCGCGGAAGGGATTGGGCATGCCCTGGAATAAATCGCGCCCGTTGTGGTGGATCGGTGAGACTTTGCCGTGCATCATGCGGTAGTTCACAATCACCCGGGCGCCAAAGGTGTGCCCAATACATTGATGCCCCAGGCAGACGCCAAACAGCGGGATGCGCGGGCCGAAGGTGCGGATGATGTCATTGGACAGGCCGGCCTCGCGCGGCGAACAAGGGCCGGGCGAAATGAGAATGCGCTCCGGTTTGAGCGCGGCGACCTCGTCCAGAGTGATCTGGTCATTGCGGACAACGCGCATGGGGACATTCATCTCGCCCAGGTATTGCACCAGGTTGAAGGTAAACGAATCGTAATTGTCTATGACCAGCATCATGGCGGCATCCGTCCACCCCCAAGAGTAGTGGAGGCAGCCCTCCCGCGCAACGGTGGAGTGCGCCAACGGCTTTCAGGAGCCGGCGCCCACCCGCCGCAGTCGCGGGATTTAAAAAAGGGCACCCATCCCACGCACCGCCACCGGCCTGATTGGCAAAACGGCGTTCTTGCAAAGCGGACACGGTTTTTGTTGAATGCCTCTGCATGGCGCAACAACAAACGCTTAAAAAGTCCGCGTCGTTCTCCGGCATTGGCCTTCATAGCGGCAACCGGGTGAACATGACGTTTCTGCCCGCTCCGGCCAATACCGGCATCCGCTTTCGGCGGGTGGACCTGGAAGGCCGGCCGGAGATAGAGGCGCGCATCGAGCAGGTGAGCGACACCCTGCGCTCCACCACCCTGGCCAAGGGCAATGCCAAAGTGCACACGGTGGAGCACGTGCTGGCCGCTTTCGCCGGCTGCGGGGTGGACAACGCCATCGTGGAACTGGATGCCAATGAACCCCCCATCGCTGATGGCAGCGCCCGGGAATACGTGCGGATGATTCATGAGGCTGGCATCGCCCCGCTGGCCGAGCAGCGCGAGCCTTACCGCCTGACCACTCCCATCGAGCTGCAACTGGGCGAAACCTTCATGGCGGCATTCCCGCATGACTCCTTCAAAATCACCTGCACCAGCGCCGACAAAAACGGGCGGTTCACCCAGTATTTCAGCCTCGAAGTCACCCCGGAGAGCTGGGAAAAGGAGCTGGCCCACGCGCGCACCTTTTGCTTTTTTGAGGAGATTGAGCTGCTGTTCAAAAATGGCCTCATCAAGGGCGGCAGCCTGGAGAATGCCGTCATCATCCGCGAGGACGCCGTGCTGACGAATGAGCCGCTGCGGTACGCCAACGAATTCGTGCGGCACAAAATGCTGGATATTGTCGGCGATCTGGCGTTGCTGGGACGGCCCCTGCTGGCGCATATCGTGGCGGTGAAACCCAGTCACGCCGCCAACAATGAGCTCGGCAAGGCCATTCTGGCGCAGATGCGCAAGCCCCTCCAGGCGGTCCAGACCTTCACCCCTCCCCCGCCGGAGCCGGAAAAAGAAAAACCGGCGCCGGCGCCGCGCAAGGAGCGGGAAGCAGCCGGCGAAAAGGCCGGGCCTTCGCCGGATTTGGTCAAGGACGGCGCCACGCTGGATGTGATGCAGGTGATGCAAATCCTGCCCCACCGTCATCCGTTTCTGATGGTGGACAAGGTCATCAAAATCGAGGGTAACCGCGTGGTGGGCATCAAGAATGTCAGCATTGGCGAATTTTACTTTGAAGGCCATTTCCCCGGACACCCCATCATGCCCGGCGTGTTGCAATTGGAGGCCATGGCGCAGGTGGCCGGCATCCTGATGATGCGCCAGGCGGAGAACATCGGCAAGCTGGCCTATTTCATGTCCGCGGAAAACGTCAAATGGCGCAAACCGGTGCGTCCCGGGGATGTGCTCACCATTGACGTGGAGGTGCTGAAGATGCGGGGCAAAATTGGCAAGGCCAAAGGCACGTGCCTGGTGGAAGGAGACGTGGTCAGCGAGGCCGAAGTCACCTTCATGCTGGTGGATAACAAATAACAAGCAAAACCATCACCCATAATTCAAAATCCGAGAGGAAGCTGCGCCATGGGTTGTTTATTATTCCCAACGCCCCCCGAGGTGCGTCCGACCTGGAAGGATTTATTTTAGCGGCATCCTAATTCCATGATTCATCCTACCGCCATCATTCATCCCAAGGCCAAAATAGGCGCAGACTGCCATATTGGACCTTATTGCATTATTGGAGAGCATGTGGAGCTGGGGGACGGCTGTTATCTGCACAGCCATGTGGTCCTGGACGGCCGCATCACCCTGGGCCGGAACAACGAAATTTTTCCCTTTGCCTCACTGGGGCTGAAAACCCAGGACCTGAAATGGAAGGGGGGCGCGACATATACCCGAATCGGCGACCACAACACCTTCCGCGAGTACGTCACCGTGCACAGTGCCACGGGGGACGGGGAGGTCACCGTCATCGGCTCGCACAATCACATCCTTGCCTACTGCCACATCGCCCACAATGTCACCCTGGGCAATCACATCATCATGAGCAACGTGGCCACACTGGCCGGACATGTCACGGTGGAGGATTATGCGGTCATTGGCGGGCTGGCGGCAGTGCATCAGTTCTGCCGCATCGGGCGCATGGCCATCATCGGCGGCTGCTCGAAGGTGGTGCAGGACATCCCGCCCTACATGCTGGCCGATGGCAACCCCGCCGTGGCGCGCACCATCAACAAGGTGGGCATGGAGCGCAACGGCGTTTCCGACGAGGCCCAGACGGCCTTGAAGCGGGCCTACAAGATTTTATGCCGGGAAGGGCTGACGGTTTCCAATGCTTTGGAACGCATTGAGCAGGAACTGCCAGCCCTGCCCGAGATCGTGCATCTGGTGGCATTTGTGCGGGCCAGTGAACGCGGCATTGCCCGGGCCTAAGACCGGCCCGTAGCCCCGACCTCCCGGGCACTGCGCCCCGCGTTTATGAGGTTCTGGTTTCCGATTGAGCGGCGCGAACTGCTGGTGTCCAGCCGGCGATGGATGACGTATGCGCGTCGTCTGTTCACCCCGGCGGCGGTGATGGCCTTTACCTTCCTGATTCTGGGAAAGGACCTGAGCCGGCTGGACCAGCGCGAGATGGGGCAGTTTCTTTTCCTGACCACGGCCTGGATTGCCTTTTTTTATGCCTCATTCAGCGGCTTTGCGTTGACCGCCGACTGCCTGAGCCGGGAAAAGCGGGAACACACACTGGGGCTGCTCTTTCTAACGCATCTCCGCAGCTTCGATATCGTCCTGGGCAAGCTCATCTCGCACTCCATCGTGGCCCTGAGCGGTTTGGTGGCCACCCTGCCGCTGCTGATGATTCCGGTGTTGTTGGGAGGCATCAGCTTGTCACAAGTCGGGCAAACCGCCACCATCTTGTTGTTGACCATGCTGCTGTCCCTGGCGGCGGGCCTATTTGCCTCGTCCCTGCTACGCACTGCCAGTCTGGCCACGGCCACCGCTGTTGCGCTGCTGCTGCTCTACAATTTTTCCGGATTTGTCCTTCTATCTATCGCCTCTGCGGTGGAGACGCCGGCAGGGGAAAACCTGCTTACCTCAATAGCATGCGGCTTGTTGACGCTCAGCCCGGTAGCCGCCATGCTTAAAGTTTCCACAGGTTTTTCCATGCAGGGTGCTGGGCTCGCTCCGCCCTATAGCTCTCCGATTGCCGCCTGGGAAATCCTGGTCATGGTGCAATCCGGCGCCATCGCGGTGCTCATCCTCGCCGCCGTTTTTTTCACGGCACGCTTCTGGCAGGAAAAGCCCGAGCGGCAATTCTTCCTTTGGCAGCGGTTGCGGCACTGGCTGTTATTTGGTCCGGCCTGGTATCGCCGGCGAGTTTACCAACGCTGGTTTGCACAAGACCCCATTGCCTGGATGTTAGTGCGGCCCTGGTATAAACCCATCGTCGTGTGGCTCATTTTGGGTCTGTTTGCTGCGTTTTTTGCGCTTTCGCTCGAGTTGCAGGGTAAGGAAGTGCGGGGGAATTGGCTCTGGCTGGCGTGGATGACTTTGGGGCTGTTCAAAGTTGCCCTGAGCCTCGAAAGCTCGCAGGGTCTGGCGCGCGAAATTCGGCAGCAAGAATTGGAGGCGCTGTTGGGCACCCCCTTGCGGGCGTCTGACTTTATTGCCAGTCATTGGCGGGCCTTGCGGATTCTGTTTCTGAAGCCGTTGGTGGCGTTGGTGGTGCTGGTGTTGGTTATGTTTTACTTTAACGGCGCCATTGGCACATGGCCCTTCCACCCCTTTAGCGAGGGGGAACGATTGACGATATGGCTGCAATACGGAGGACTCTTGCTCCTGTTTTTCCTGGATTGCTGGGCGCTGGGCTGGGTGGGCCTGTGGCAGGGACTCAAGCTCCGCAAGCAGTTAAACAGCGGGCTTTATACGATGGTGCTGGTCTTGGGGATGCCCTGGATCCTAACGTCCGTGGCCTTCGGCTTCCTCGTGTGGGTGAACGGTCATTATCATCAACCACTTCCCGAACAATCAACAAGCCATTTACTTTTACTCGTCTTTGCGGTGCCCATCAGCCTCATGCTGGGCTTGCGCGGCCGCCAGCAGGTTAAAAAACACTTTCGCGCGCTCGCCCTGCAACATCGCTACGAATGCGCCCCGCCCCCATGGTGGCAGAGGCTGGGCGGGTGGTGGCAACGGGTGGCTCGTCCTGCCGCATAAGCCTCAGCTCTCAATATCCACGGCGTGGTGGACCGGCAGGGTCACGCGAAACAAAGCCCCCTGCCCCGGCTGGCCGCGAGCGGTAATTTCCCCGCCATGGCGTTCGGCAATTTTGCGACAAATGGCCAGACCCACTCCTGCGCCCTCGTAATCGCCGCGGCCATGCAACCGTTGAAAAACGCCGAAAATTCGCTCGGCGTATTTGTCGTCAAACCCGATGCCGTTATCCTGCACGGCGATCTGACAAAATTCCGTCTCCGGTGGATAATCGGCCAGCAAGGCGGGCGAAACGCCGTGCGCCGCCCCTTCCGCGGTGGTAAAGATTTTTGCGGTGACCTGAATCTCCGGCGGCACGCCCGGGCGATGGAATTTCAGGGCGTTACCCAGGAGGTTCTGCAACAACTGCCGCATTTGCATCGGATCGGCCTGGATTTCCGGCAGCTCACCCACCTGGATGCGGGCGTTGGTCTGTTCGATGCGAATTTCCAGATCGCCCAGCACCTCCCGCGCAATCTCCGAGAGCTTCACCTGCGCGAAAGGCTTGGCCTTGGTGGTAATGCGAGAATAGGCCAGCAGGGCCTCAATCAACATCTGCATGCGTTCGGCGGCATTTTGCATGCGCGCCAGATAATCCTTGCCCTCGGGCGTGAGCGCCGCGCCACATTTGGCCTGGAGGCGGTCGCCAAAGGCGCGCACCTTGCGCAGCGGCTCCTGCAAATCATGCGAGGCCACGTAGGCAAATTCCTGTAATTCCCGGTTGTTCTGCGCCAGCCGGCGGGTATATTCCTGCAGGCGTGCCTCTGCCTGCTTGCGGGACGTGATGTCCGTAAACAATCCCACCAACCCTATGACCTCGCCCGAGGCATCAATCACCGGGGCTTTCACCACCTCCACAATCCGTTCGCGGCCCTGCGCGACATTCCGCTCCTCGAGCGTCACCGGCTTGCGCTCCTGCATCACCCGCAAATCATCCGCCCGATATTTCTCGGCCAGATCGCGCGGGAAGAAATCAAAATCATTCCGCCCCACCACCTGCTCGGGCGTTTTGCCCAGATCCGCAGCAAAGGCGGCATTGACGCCGCGAAACACGAGCTGGCGATCTTTGTAAAACACCCGTTGCGGCAAACTGGCCAGCAGGGTGCGATTCAGCTCCTCACTCTCCCGCAGGGCGGCTTCATGGTGGGAGGCCTGGGCCACGAATTGGCGCAAGTCCCGAAAGACCAATCCCCAGAACAAGGTGAGCACGGCCATGCCGGAGGCCAGCAGCAGGCTGGTCCGATTGACTTGCTCAAACCGCCGCAGCCAAATCTGCTGATGCTGCGCCGCCAGCCCCTCCCGCAAACGATGCCAGGCCAGGTTGTAGGACTGCAGTTGCGTTTGATATTCGTCGGTCCGCAAGAGCCGCTGGGCAGCATCGAGGTTGCCCTGCCGGACAAGGTCCAGGGCCTGCCGCTCCACCTGGGTTAGTCGGCGCAGGGGAATTTGGCGATATAACCAGGGCAGGCGCTGCGCCACTTCGCCCAGCCGTGCCGCCGCCTGGCTCTCACGCCAATAATAAGCCTCCACCGCACCTGCGCCACCACGCCACACCGCCAGGACCGCGCTCTGGCTCAATTCATGGTTGAGGTGGTGCAGCTCCAGCACCAGGGCGCTCTCCTGCGCCAGCTTTTCAGCCAGCTCGCGGTTCAGCCGCGCCTCGCGATTCAGGCTCCACAAGGCTGCCACCAGCAAGGCCACCGAACAACCGGCCGCCACCAGCAACAGGCGGCGCGGAAATTCCCGCGCCATCAGCGTTTTCTCCGCCAAGATACCTGCCATTCCTCGCCTCCTTTTCCCGTGGGTTCAGCGCCCTTTGGCCCGCAAATCCGGCCGCGGCATTTTCACAAACAAGGCGTAAACCTTTTCAATATCCGCTGCCGTGGGAATGCCGTCATGTACGTAAAGTCCATAGCGCAGCTCCAAGGGGTTTTCCGCGCTGATTACGCGTTCCCCCAGAAAAGTGGGGGAAGCCCCCATCCATCCATCATCCCGCACATGAAACGGGGTGGGATGGCTATAGTTGGCAGGATGATCCATCAGGGTGACGCCCTCCCGCGCCGTCGCCGTGATGGCGCCGGAATAATCCACCCACCGGGCCGGCTTGCGGAAACATCCCGCCTCATTGACGCCACCTTCGGAGTTGCGCATGAGGCCGCCGCCATCGCGCACACCCACGGTTTTGGCCATGCGGACACCCACAAAACCGAAAGCCGTCTGCCCCAAAGTGACCGGCTTTGCCACCGGCTCGAATCGCATATCCAACAACAGCAGCCATTCGCCGCGGTTCAAATAACGCACGGTGATTTGCCGGCGTTCTCTGAGCAGAGGCGCCCCTCCCGAGCGCCATTCGTTGAGGGCCACCATATATGCGGCATCTTCCCCATCCTCGAGGCGCTCCATGGCCACGTGCACGATCTGATTGGTGGCGAAATCCTCCCAAAAATTGGCGCCCTGGACGTTTTGATGCGAAATCCAGACGGAGTTATGGTGCTTGTGCGATTGGGGATCACGCGGATGCCCCATGCGGGTAAGGGAGCGCCCCGCCGGGCCGTTAAGCGGATAAAGGAAAGGGCGCTGTAAGTTTGCGCTGTAATAATATCGCGTCAGTTCACGGCCCTGATATTCGAAGCTGATTTGCTCCAAAGGCAGGGGCAGAGCCTGCAGGGCGGGCACGGGCCTGGCCGAAGGCAGGTCCACCTGCCCGGCGGCGGGCAGCAGGCACGCCGCCAGGCTTCCCCCCAAGATCAGCATCCTCAGCATTGCCGGCAATGCCGATCGTTCGCCATCACTTATTTGCCGCATATTTCGTGGCCTCCATGCGCTTCAGCGCATTTTCCATTTCCCGCTGGATTTCGGGCATCATAGGCAGGCCACCGTAATGGGTCAGGCAAAAAGTTTGGGTGATGCCAACCGCCTCGTCATAGTCCGGGAGGTGGGCGCGGGCCAGGGTTTGCAGGAATTCCAGCGGTGTTTGATGGGGCTGACGGTACAGGCCGCGCCGCGCCAGGATTCGCAACATGCGCCCATAGTAATGTCCCGCCAAAGCGCGGGCACTTTCGGCATCCCGGGCCGCCTTGCGCCGCCAGCCACGCCAGCCCAAGTGCCGCCAGGCAAACCACCCCAAGAACAGCATCCCGAGCGCCAGGCCACTGCCCGCCAGCCAAGCGCCGTGGCGGCGCCCCCACTCCGAAAGTGTGAAATAAACCGTGTGCCAGCCCTGGCCGAGCGCGTCCCACAAAGCATTCTGGCTGGCGCGGTCAAAATTGACCACGTGGGCGTACCAGGCAAAATCGAGGGCTTCAAGCCAGTCACTCCAGGCGGACGGCGGCGGCAGAGTGGCCGCCGGCGTGGCATCAAATCGCTCCCAACCCCGCTCGGGAAACCAGGCCTCCGTCCAGGCGTGAGCATCGCGCAGGCGGATGTCATACCAGCCAGAGATGGGGTTGCGGGTACGGGGAAGGTAACCAATCACCACCCGGCTGGGAATGCCTTGCAGGCGCAAAAGCTGGGCCAACGCCGAGGCAAAGCGCTCGCAGTGACCGCGGCGTTGGACGAATAGGAAATCCTCCAAGGTATTGAGCCGGCTCAGCTCCGGCGCGCCCAGGTCATAGGTAAAATGACGCTCCAGATATTTTTCCAGGAGACGCGCCTGCTGATAGGCGTTGGTTTCTCCCGCCAACACCTGGTCCAGCCACGCCCGCAAACGGGGGGAGGCCGGCGGATGCCGGGTCAGTGCCGCCTCCTCGTCCGCCCGCAAGGCCCGCCACGGCGGGGTGCGCAGGATGTAGTAAAGACAGACATTGTTTTGGCGCGAGAAAACCACATCGGTTTCCACCATGCCCTGCCGCGTTTCGTAGGCGCGATGAAAGAAAGTGCCGCTCAAGCGTACCACATGGCCATCCACCGGGAGCACGCGGCCCAAAAAAGAAGGATTTTTGATGCGCAGCTCCCGCTCTAAAACCTCCGGCGGCGGCGGGTCGTAAGTGCCACTTTGCAGCAAACGCCAGCGCTGATTCTCCGCCATGATCTGCCAGCGCTGGCCATCGAATGCCGCGAGGGTGTAACAGCGCAAATAGCCCAGTTGCTCGCCGCGAATTTGGAATAAAATGCGGCGCCCGCCCCCGCCCGCGCGGCTGGCCGGGTCCAGAACGGTGTCCAGCAACGTGGCCTCATCCGCCGCCCGCCCCAGGCGCCAGCGCATGCCTCCGCTCATCCAGCCACGGGGAAAAAGCAGGAACAAGATCAGCGTCACCCCAAAAATCAGCAGGAGATCCACTCCCGCCAGCCGCAACGGCCGGCGCCAGGCCTGTGCCCCGGGGGAGGCCTCGGCTGCCAGTTCAGTCAGGGCGCGAGGCACACACCAAAGCGCCGCCAGCAACACGGCTAGGAAGCGGTAATCGAACAGGAAGGTGCACGCCACCGCCAGATGAAACAGGGCAATGAGGAAGGAAAACCATTGCTCGCGGCGGTTCAGCGGGCGCAACAACCGCCCTAATTGGAGCCACGCCAGGCCATGACCGATGGCAAAATGGGCGCTGTAACCCAGCCAGCGGGCCAGGAAATGTCCCGCCAACGTGCCGCCAACGAGCAACAGGGCCTCGCCCGCGGCTCCCAGATGTCTTGGGCGCCGGCCCAGTCTGAGGCACACCGCCCATGAGAGCGCGTAAAGGCCGGGCATGAGCCAGTCGTTCCACGTCAACCCCATGCACAGCAGCCCCAGCAAAACCAGTTGATGACGCGCCGAGCTCATGTCACGGGGGTCACATAATCCTCACCATATTCCCATACCGCCACCCCCGGCAATGAGGGCCATTGCCGCGCCGGCGCCGGCACACAGAGGGTGATGGTTCGCCGCCGCTCCAGCCAGGCGTTGACGGCGTGAGCCACCGCGTCATTCACGGTGGTGACCACCAATACCAGGGCGCTGCGAGCCGACACCCTTTTGTAGCCTTCCTCCAGCCACGACTGGGTCAGCACTCCCGTTTGCACCGGCAGACGCGCCAGGGCTTCCAATAATTCGTGGCCATCGGAAAACGGCGGCACCAATTCCACCATCTCCGTTCCCACCGCCAGCCACTCCACGTGATGTCCCTCATCCAACGCGGCAAACATGAGAGAGCCGGCTGCACGCACGCAGGCATCAGCCGCCTGCCGGTTGCCGTCATGTCCCGGATCCAGCAAGACCGAAATGCGGCCGGCCAGCTCCTCCTCGTAGGTCTTGACCATCAAGCCCAGGCCCTTGGCGCTGGAAGGCCAGTGGATTTGTTTGAATGCGTCACCGGGTTGCAGAGGGCGCACCCCGGCAAAATGGGTGCCGCTGGCAATGCGGCGCGTGCCGCGATGCTTGCCACCCACCATCGCATCGTAACCGGCTGCCAGGGGCGAGGAGGCCGGATACAGGGCGGGGAAAACCACCAGCTCGCCGTTCAAGGCCAGCCGCCGCCGGCCCAGGACCAATCCAAAGGGATGCGTGGTTTCCAGGCGAACGTCCCGCCAATGATAAACCCCACGGCGGGAAGGGCACCATTGCGGCACCAGATGGCGGCTTTCACCCGGGGACAAAAGGGGGAGTGCAAATAAAATGCCTTCGGGATGCACCACCCTGAGAGTGGAAATCGCGGAACGCCCCCCGTGAACGAGCGTCCACGGTTCTTGCGGAGCACGTTTCTCTTCAGCATGGCTGACAGCGGGGGCCGTAACCTGCACCTGTTGTAACGCCTGCCACGCCCGCCATGCGTTGAGACTCAGGCACCCCAGCAGCAGGCCGCAAAGCATGACCAACAGGCTGGATTGCGAGGTCAGCGCCGCGAGGGCAAAAGCCAGGGACGCCAGCATCACCAACGCGCCTGGACGGGTTAACCGCATACCTTGGGGAGTTATGCCTTGCCCTGCCTCACACCGGCACCGGCACCGATTCGAGGATGCGCTCCACCACGGCCGGTGCGCTCAAGGGCACCGAGCGCGTGCCCTTGCGCACAATCAAACGATGGGGCAAAACCACGCGCGCGGCCTCTTTCACATCGTCCGGCAGCACATAATTCCGCCCGGCCAGCAGGGCCAGGGCCTGGCTGTAGGCCTGCATGTCCAAACTGCCGCGCGGGCTGGCGCCATGCTCCAAAGCCTCGTGCTGCCGGGTGGCGTTGACAATGTCCACCACATAACCCGCCAGTGCCTCCTCCACACGCACTTCACGCACCGCGGCTTGAATGACGGTCAGGCCATAGCAATCCAACACCGGCGTGACGCGCTCCAGCGGATCAAAGGTTTGCTGTGCGCGCAACATGCGCACTTCCTCGGCGCGCTGCAGGTAGCCGATGCTCAGGCGCGCCATGAAGCGATCCATCTGCGCGAAGGGCAGCGGATAGGTGCCTTCCAGCTCGATGGGATTTTGCGTGGCAATAACAAAAAACGGCGTCTGTAAGGGGTACAGCACGCCATCCACCGTCACATGTCCCTCCTCCATGGCTTCCAGCAGACTGGACTGCGTGCGGGGCGTGGCACGATTGATTTCGTCGCCCAGCAAGATGTTGGTGAAGACCGGCCCGCGCCGGAAGGAGAACTCATGTCGTTCGGGTGCATAGACAGTGACGCCAGTAATGTCCGAAGGCAGCAGGTCCGCCGTGAATTGAATGCGTTTGAACTCCGCGGCCAGCGAGCGGGCCAGGGCCTTGGCCAGCAGCGTCTTGCCCACCCCGGGCACGTCCTCAATCAGCACGTGACCGCCAGCAATGAGGGTGAGGACGGCGCGCGCCACCACCTCTTCCTTGCCCAGAAAAGCCTGGCTTACGCTCGCAATGAGCTGTCGGACGGTTTCCGTGTGCGCGCCGGGGCGGGCGCGCGGTGTGTCACTCGTGGTGGTGCGGGTGGCCGCACCCCACGCCGCTGATGCTGGTTGCGTACTCAAGGTTTTCGCCAGTTACCGGATAAAGTAACACCAAATGCGTCTCAGGGAAAACAGGAATGAATTCATGCCTGAAAGGGGAGGGCCGTCTCCTTCCCCTCCCCGCTGGCACCGAAAACAGTTTGGCGCCTTTGCTCAAGGCTCACGGTGCATTGGTGCGGAAGGCCCGATAGTACATGGCGGGATGGCTCATCAAATCCAATACCTCTGTCTGGTAATTGGTTACCGTAATCCGCATCCAGTTCTGCCAGGGTGGCGGCGGCTCCAGGCGCGTGGCCGTCTGCAATTGCAGAGTCGTGCCCGGCAATTCATAGAGCAGCAGACGGACCTGACCCGCTTCCGTGCTGAGGTTCAGCAAGGGTTGTGCTCCCACCACAATCGCCCTTCCCGGGTAGGTCCACACATAAGGCACGGGCTGCCCGGCGATGGTTTGCGCCGACACCTGCTGAAGATTCAGCGGTATGATGGCCGCGGATGCCTGGGGCAAAACGTCAAATTGCAATGCCGCGAATTCCTGCGTGCCCACCAGGCTGGCATCACGGATTTCCAAAGTGAACCGCCATTCCATGTCCGATATACGCACGGCAGGGCTGGCCGTCAGGGCGGCATTGGAAGACGTCACCATGAAGTTGGTCAAACCCGCCGAGGGCACTTGCAGCGTAAAGCCCAGATTCGTTAGTGGGCTGCTGACAAATAGATTCAACGGTATGCGGCCGCTCTGGCCGGCGGGAACGATGCCCTGCCCCGCCGCCAGATCCATCATGTCCGAGACGGCCACCGCCACCAAGGTGGTAGCGCTCAGGGGTGGCTGACCACTGTCAGTTGCCACAATCGGCAGCCAGTTGGTGCGGCCCGCATGCTCGGCCCCCGGCAGGAAAACCAGCATGCCATTGCTGGCGTTGATCGAGGCGCTTACCGGACTTCCTGCCGCGAGCCGGTATGTAATCTGATTGGGGGGCAGATCAGCATCGGTGGCGGCCACTTGATTGGTCAACGGCCGTCGCGGCGCCGCCGTCAGCAGCGGCAGAGACGGCCAGACAGGCGCCGAATTGACCTCATTGACGATCACCGTGAAGCTGCGCGTGGCGCTCTGCGGGGGCGAGCCATTATCCGTGACTTTCACGGTGAGCGTGTTGGTGGAAGGCCCCTGGGCCTCGGCAGGCGTCCAGGAGATAATGCCACTCACCGGGTGGATGGTGGCCCCTGCCGGCGGGTTCACGAGACTGTAGGCAAGCTGTTGCGCCGGCACATCGGCATCGCTGGCCGAGGCGCTGACAAGCAGCAAGTTTCCTTCATCAATCACCTGGTCTGCGGGCACTGCCAGGTTGGGCGGCTGATTGGGCCGGTTGACGATGACCATGAAGGTGCTGGCTGCGGAAAGATTCGGAGTGCCGTTGTCCGTGACGCGCACCGTGATGACATTGGTGCTGGGTGATTGCGCCAGCGACGGTGTCCATTGGAACAGGCCCGTGGTGGGGTGGAGGGTCGCCCCGGCCGGGGCATTTTCCAGGCTGTAGGTTAAAGTATTGGCTGGGATATCCGGATCTGAAGCGCCCACCAGGAAGCCGATGATCTGTCCGGCATCCACGCGGCGGTCAATCAGTGCCGGCACCACCGGTGGCTGGTTGACCTCGCGCACCACCACCACAAAGGATTGGGTGGCAGACATGGCCGGCACACCATTGTCGGTTACCACCACGGCGATGCGGTTGGTGGTGCCACCGTGCGACTCGCCCGTCAGCCAGGTCAGCGCGCCGCTTTGCGGGTGAATGCTCACTCCTGGCGGCGTGCCGCTGCCGAGGCTGTACACGAGCTGCTGCGCGGGCATATCCGCGTCGGTCGCGATGACGGCAACCTGCAGTGTCTCGCCCTCCTTAAGCGTGACATTGGGCAGCGCAGCCAGTTGCGGCGGTGTGTTAATCAGGGAGACGGTGGTCACCGCCTGGGGCGTCAATGGCACTGGCTCCGTGTTGCCGGCGGTATCCGTGGCCACGCAATAGAAGGCATAACGCTGGCCGGCCGCCCCCTGATACACCGCCCCGCTTTGCCGGGTCCTTTGCAGCCACGGCACAAAGGGGCCGTCGTTGAGGGAAACAAACACATCATAATAATGAATCTCACTCTCGGCGTCTGTCCCTGACCAGCTTACGGGGATTTGCGGGAAGCTGGCCGGCGGCAACGCAGCCACCCGGCTGGTCGGCGGATTGGTATCGGGCCGGGGCGGCGGCGTATAATGCAGGTAATAAACCCCGGGAGAATTGTAATCGAGCAGGTGCAACACATTTTCCCGCGTCGGGCGCACACCCGGTTTGGTGAAGGTGTAACGCGAAACCCAGACATTGGTGTTAAGCGGAACGAGGCCCCCGTCGCTTCGCTCGACGCGAGTCAGGACATATTGGCCATCGGCCGGGTCCGGCACCCGCAAATAGGCCCAGCCACCGGGCATTGGCGCGGTCAACGTGACCACCAGACGGCCGGGGCCCGGCGCCTGGTCCACAACCCCCGAGGTGACGGCCGCCACCATCCCGGTGGAGCCATCGCTGAGGTAAATGACATCTGGCAGCGTCAGATCATCCTTGACATCATTGACCAAGAAATCAGGGCGGCCATCCTCCAACGGCCCGGCCGCCTGCACCTGGCGAATCATCTCGTGGATTTCCACGCTATCAATCAGCGAGGTTTCGCGGCCGCCCAACGTGTTTTCATGTTCAAAAGTGGCGCGATAATCCACAAAAAAGCCCAGCAAGGACGCCTTCATCAACCAGCGGCCGATGACGATTTGATTGGGGCCAATATCCCCGAAAACGGCGGTAAGCGAAGGCGACAATGATTTGCCGGCCACTTCTGTGGCGATGATGCTGAAGTCAATCTGCAGGCCTTTTTCGTTCTCGATGATCTTCGGCTGGGCGGAGGTGATGCTAAATTTTTTGGCGATACCCTTACCCACGTTCTGCACCATGACCGCCAGCGTGAACGGCTCGGCCGGCTCCACTTCGGGCGTGAAGGGGTCATCACTCATCACATCGCGCTGGTGGAAGTACTTCAGGATGAGTTTCGGATTGGGATACACCGTCACCGGCGACGGCAGCAGGATGGCGGAGCCGGGGACACCGCCGGCGCTGTAGGTCATGATGCCGCCCACCGAATAGACCACCGGCGTCTCCGGCGCGGCTTCGTCCCGCGGCAGAATGATCCACCGCGCCCGGCCCGTGGAGGCCGGCGGCATCCGCCACAAATCCCGCGTGACCGTAAATTCATTGGTGTCGGCGGAGCCGCTGACCGGCTCGATGTCGGTCAGCTCGGGCGGCAGGATGACAAACTTGTGGTTGGCCAGGTTGCCGTTGGGGTCCAGAATGCTGAGGGTGACATTCAGGTTTTGCAACGGGTCCACGTTGGAGTCATTGAAGATATCCAGCGTTGCGCCAATGGCTTTGCGCGTCATGACAGCCTCCTGGTCAATCTGCAGCCGCACCTGGGCACAGACACCATTTTGGAGCGGAGCCGGTGGCAGGGCGGCGCGCGCCAGGCTGCCCACCGGAGGCGCCGCCGGCCGCGGGGCGGCCCAGCCCACCGTCACCTGCGAGCGGCGGAAGGGCGCTGTGAACAGCGCAGCCGTGCCGGTCGGAGAGCGCGCAGATTGCAGCGCCGCCGCCAGATGGCTCGCCGGGGCCTCCGCAGCAATGGCGGCGCGGCGGCCGGTCAAATCCTGCACCATGCCTTCGGCGTGACGGAACCCGAGCACTTGCGCCATCTCTCCGGCGGTGGGCTGAGCTGCGAGGCCAAAATCCGGCAGATGCAGGCGCACCACCCCGTCCCCTTCCGGCGGATAGCAGCCGCCCGGCAGCAACTGGCGCTCATAACCGGTGGAGGTGGAATAGGACAGTCCGTCCACTTCAATGCTGCCTTCCACGTTGACCTTGAAGACCACCGGATCGAGACACACCTTGACCTCGATGCCCCCGCCGGGCGTGCAACCTTGTATGGAAACGGTTGCGCCCACGGTCACGCCCGCGAACGCGGTGCCGCCGCCTTTATAAGTCCGGCCGTTGCGCTCATGCGTCAAATCCACCTTGCCGCGCAGCCCCGCCACGCCGGATGCGCTCACGCTGCCGCCGAGACAGAGCTTGGGATTGCGCATGTGACATTCCGTGCCGTATGAACCGCTGACACTTCCGGAGAGGGTGATCTCGGCGCCCGCCAGGAACGAGGCCTCGTAGCTGGCCGCGCCCAAGCCGGGGATGTTCACCTGCCCGCTGGCTTCCGGATTATAACCAATAACCAGCGTGGCGGTGACGCTGGCACTTCCACCCACCGAGGCCTTCAGGCCCTTTAAGTCATCTTCGCAGCAGGTACAAAGCTGGCCGTTGACGTTGAAGCTGACCTCGATGCTTTTGACGCTTAAGGGCGTGCTGGCCAGCGCCGCATTGATGGCCTTGGTGAGAGCGCCGGCAATTTCGGCTTTCAAGCCGGCCTCATATTTCAGGCACTCCTCCTGGTACTCACTTTTCACACACGCGCACTTGTTGCTGGGAGTCACACTGGGGGTAGGTGTGTAAATGGTGAGCTGGGGCTGGCCCGGTGCTGTCGCCACACCGGGATCACCCCAACTCCCCAAGCCGCCTCTCCACCACCCTGTGCCACTGCCTCCGCTGGCCGGACCGCCTACGCGACTTCCGCCGAAGCAGTTACCCGTGGCATTGATCACCGGGATGGGAACCGGATAGGCAATGTTGAAGGGGCCGCAGATCAACCGCCATTCAATGGTGGCCGTGTAGGTGCAGTCGCCGATGCGAATCGTCAAATCCCGCGGATTGGCTGCCACTAGACCATTGGTTTCCGGCGGCCGCCGCTGAATAATGACCGGCACCGTCATCGAGCTGTTGGCGGGAATGCTGGCCGCCCCGCTGATGAGCGGCGTAATAATCCAGCGTTCGTGCTCGGGGAACTTGATGACGACATCCCGCGCGGCAATCAGGCCGTGGTTGCTGATTTTCAGATCAATCTGCGCCATCTCGCCGGTAACCCCAGCCAAATCAATTACGCTCGGCTCCACGGTCACCACCGGCGTGGGCACGAACGCTTCATAAACTGTTTCCAGGGTAATGCGGGTGCGATCTTCAATCTCAATCTCCTCCACCGTCCAGTTGTACCGCACCAACTGCAGACGCAGGAAGATGGTCTGCTCATTCCGCTGGCCGGCCTTCACTTCCAGGGTGGCCAGCGTGCGGTCGTGCCGGTCCGCGGTGGCTTCCAGATGGTAAGTGCCTTCGCGCAGATTAAATACGTCAAATATGCCATTGGTATCCGTCACCCCGCTGGCCACCACGGCACCGGTGAAAGGATCACGCAACACCACTTTGGCCCCGGCCAGATTGCGCGGGTTGTCGCCGTGGTAGCTCAACTCGTCCACCGTCAGAATGCGCAAGTCGCCCACGGCATCCGAGAGGCAACGGAAGTTGAAGGGAATGGTGTTGTTGGCCAGCGTGGCGGCCAGAACAATGCTGCCCTGATACTCCGCCAGCGGCAGGTCCGCCGCCGGCATTAACAACAACTCCACCCGGCTGGTCTGGCCCGGCTCAAGGTTGGGCAGCGGATTGGTGGAAACCACCCGCAGCCAAGGCACTTCGGGAATCATAATGCTGAGCGGCCCGGTGGGCGCGCCGCCAACATTGGCCACTTCAAGGCCCACCACGCGTTGCTCCCCGCGCACCATGCCTCCCATGAGGACAGCCGGTTGTACCTGCAAACGAGGCCGCCGCGGCTCCACCTGGATATACATGGGCAGGGTGAGATTGGCCCCCTCCTGCGAAAGAAGGCGCACCGCAAAGGTGTTGTACGATTCGGCATCCTCCAACGATTGAATGGTATAGGTCAGTGTGGCGGTGGCCAGCCCCGGCAGGGCATTGGTCAACATTACCTGCACACTTAGCCCGGCCGGCACGTCCTGCAACTGGGCGGTGAGGTTGTGCAAATCCACATCCGCCAGGTTCTCCAAACGCACAGTGCCGGTGATTGTCTCCAGCCCCAGCACCTTGCGATGCACATAGTCGGGGTTAAGCCGCAGGCCCAGCAAAGTGAATTGATCCTGTATGGGGATGTCCGTGGCCGCGGGATGCGCCGCGCCCACCCGGTACACGCCCCCCTCTCCCGGCAGCGGCTGGAAAACCGCAGTGAACTGGCCGTTGGCATCCGTTAACGCGGCCAGAGTGCGTCGCGTCTCGCGCAAATAAATGTGAATGCTCACAGCCTCAAATGGCGCCGGTCCGCCGGCAGCCTTCGTGGCCGTGCCATAGAGCGGCACCGCCGTATCAGCCAGGGCGGTCTCCACATCCGTTTGTACCGTGGCCGTGAAGGCCGGCGCGACGCGGATGGGTGTGGTGGAAATCGCCGTGTTGTTGTTCTCCAACGTTTCGTTGATCTGCCCGCCGGCATCGGCTGTCACCAGCACGTAATAGTCGCCCGGGGTGCGCGGCAACGTAATGGTCAGCACCTGCTCAATGTGCATCCCCACCGGCAACTGGCCGGTGAAAGGAAACTCTCCCATCAACAGATCATCACTGCCGGGCAGAGGATCCCGCGAGAGCCACACCCGCTGCACAAACGAGCCGCTGGCCACAGCCACGCCCTGATTTAGCACGCGGAAGGAGACCGGCACCGTCGTCTCGGTCAAGCCGTTGGTGGGGGCGATCAACTGCGGCACCACCAGATCGGGGAGATTCACATCGGAAACCACCAGGGCCGCCCGCCCCAGGGCAAAACCAGAGGCCGCAGCCGTAATCAAAACCGTCTGATTGCCGTCGCTCACCCCGTCCTCCAGTGTATTGATCGGGAAGGTGACCGAGCGCTGGCCTGCCGGGATGGTCACCGTGCCCGGTACGGTGGCTTCCGTATTGCGGCTGGAGGTGAGCGTGATATCCAAGGGTTCGTTGGTGGCGGTGTTGCGGGTTACGGTGCCCGTGGTGGCCGGACTTAAACCCTCCGCCACCAGACTGCGCGCCAGGGTGAGCTGCAGAGCATTGCCATCATCATCGTTGATCTCCAACGTGTCAGACCCGCCGGTGGCCAGACGGTTGCCGGCCGCATCCAGAACATGCGCTGTAACCGCCACCTGCCGCGTGCCGTCGGCAAACGCATTGTCCACCGTGGAGACGGGAAGGGTCAAAGTGGCCACATTGGCCGGCAAGGTCACCGTGGCCGGGATAATCAGTTGGCCGGGCAGGCTGGCCTGCAGTTCCACGTTCAAGCGGAACGCCGTCACCGGGGTGCGGGTGATCGTCAGCGTCGTGGCGTGAATTATGCCCTCGCCCACCGACGGCGCCGCAAACGCCACCTGCAAAGTGGGGATGTCATTGTCCTGCACCACCACCTGCGCCACGGCGTTGGAGAAGCCAGCGGCAGCAGCCGTAAGGGTGTAACTGGTGACCGGCTCCAAGTCCTGATCGTCGGTGGCGAGCACGCCAAAGGTCACCGACAAGCTATTGGAGGGAATAACCACCTGGGCGGGCGCCACCAGTTGAGCGGGCGCCGAGCTTTCCAGATTCACCTGCAAGGGCAGGCCGTCCAGAGCCTCGCGGCGCACAGTGAACGTGATGCTCTGCCCCTCGGTGACGGTGGTGGTGGCGGGTTGCAGGTAAAGCGGTCGGCGATCACTATTCAATATGCGTAGGAGCAAGTCCTCGCTGAGGTAATCCGGGGCTGAGGCCATAAGATGCACCTCCACATCCGGCCCGGCCACCCCGTCCGGAATGACCAACACCTCAAAACTGGCCGCAGCCTGGCCTGCAGCAATGACCACCTGCGGTGGCGAGACCAGCCGCGACGGATGACTGTTGGACAACGTCACCGTCAGCGCATTGGTCAACGGCCCATTGCGGCTGACCGTCAGACGCAGCGCAGGGTTGGGACTGTTTTCCGCAATGCGCGTGACGGGAGCGGTGAGGCCCAGGCGCGCCGGCACGTAAGTGTTGGTGGGGGCCACGGCGGTGTTGTTGCCCTCCGTCACTTCGCGCACCAGCAGGGAGCTGTCCGCCGAGACGACGAAATACAAGTTGCCAATGAACGTATTGCCCGGGAGGGTGACCGCCTGCGTGCGCGTCACAAACTCTCCCGCCGCCAGGGAGTTGGTGAAGGTGAAGGAGGCTACCGAGAGATCGCCACCAATCTGGTCATCTCCGGAAACATAGACCGTTTCCACCCACGGCCCGTTTGCAGCGGCGTTCCCCACGTTGGTCACCGTCCACACCAACTCCACCGGCTGGCCCGGCACGCCCACCAGCGGCGCCTGCACGCCGGTCACCGCCAGGTCCGGCAACGGCGGCGCCGTCACCGTCAACGCCGAGGGAATGCGCGAATTGTTGCCATCGTTGCTCTCGGGCTGGCGGTTGTTAAAATCTGTCACGACAATGAGATAATAAGTCCTGCTTTCCAAGGTGGCTCCAAAGGGAATCACCACACTGGCCTGACGGAGGTAAGTCGCTCCGGCTGCCAACGGGCTGATGTCATCGGTGGTGCGATCCAGCAGCGGTTGGGCAAAAGCCAGGCTGGGCGAAGTGGCATAATAAAGGCGATCCCGCCACGAGCCGCTGGCGGCTGCGGTGCCCGCGTTGCGCACGGTCCACGTGACTTCAAACGGTTGCCCATACACCGCGCTGGCGGGCACATTAATCGCCTCCACCACCAGGTCCGCGGCCTGAATCTGCACCGGCGTTTCGGCCACCCGCACGTTGTTGCCGTTGTCCAACTCAAAGACCTGATTGCCACTGTCTGCGGTGATGACCCAATACCGCGTGCCATGCAGGCCGGGCGGCAAAATCACCTGTTGGGTGACCACCAGCGCCGCCCCGGGCGGCAGGGGATTGGTCACCGTGAACATCCCCAGCACTTGCGCTCCCGCACCGGTAGGATCGCTGGCCAGCGCCACCGCATTATTCCACGGCGCCGCAGCCAGGCCATCCCCCTGGTTTGTGAGGGTGATGGTGATAAACAGCGTTTGGCCCATTGGCGCAGCGGCCGGTGAGGCAATGGCGGCCACCGCCAAATCTGGATAGGGCGCAAGGACAGCGGTGGCGGTGGCGACGGCGGCGTTATTCGTCTCGGCATCGTATCCGCCCATGTACTCAAACACGGCGTTTTGTGAATCTACCGTCACCTCCGCCCGCAGCTCGCCCACTCCAGCCCCGCCATCAGGCAGGCGGAAGCTATGCTGCCGCAGGCGCATTGCGCCCGGCGGGATGGCGCCCTGGGCGGCAGCATCATAAAGCAGGGTGGTGTCCACATACGTCGTACCTGCCGTCGTATTCCGCAAGATCAAGCGATCGCGAAAGGCACGCCCCACCGCCGCCTCGCCCACGTTGGCCACCGCCCAGCTCACGGTTACCGTGCCACCGCTTTGCGGCACAGGAGGGGCGATGACGAGGTTGCTCACCGCCAGATCAGGATAGGGCGCAAGAGCAGAAAGATTGGTGGCCAGCGCCGAATTGTTCTGCTCGGCCGTCCCCGCGGTGTTGACTTCCACGACTTCACCGAACGTGTCCACCATCACCCGCACCCCAATCGTACCCGCTCCCCGCGGCCCATCCGGCAACTGATACACATACTGGCGCGCCCGCCAGGCGCCGTTGGTCAGATGGCCCTGCGCGCCCGCGTTGTAAGGAATCGTGACATTTAAGAGCCGCTCGCCGCTGTCGAGGTTGCTGATCACCAGCCAGTCCTGCCATGAAGTTTCCGTGCGGCCCGCGCCCACATTCAGATCTTCCCAATAAATGGTCAGCTCGCCGCTGGAGGCCAGGCCGTTGGTGGGGATGAGCGTAAGGTTGGTGACGATGAGATCCGGCGCCGCCAGGGTGGTGAAGATTTTGTCCTCGGAAATGGTTTCATTGCCCGCACGGTCCCGCGAGCGCACCCGATAATGATAAGTTGTTTCCGGCGCAAGATTGCCGATGCTCACAGAGTGGGCGGTGGCAAAGGTGCCCCCCAGAGTGCTCATGTTGCCATACGCCACCGTCAGCCCATATTCCACCTGCCGGGTGGCCGGCTCGTCCGTTTGCCAGGTGATGACGACACCCGCCGCCCCGGGGTAGGCATTGATGTTAGTGATTGTGGGGAATGTGCCATCCACCACCAGGTCCCACGCATCCACCGGCGTCATCTCCTGATTGTCGGTGGCGCGGGCCAGGCTGACATTCAAACGGTTGGTGCCGTTCATGGAGGCGTCCACCGTGAAGGCGGGCGTGCGATAGGTGTCATTGGCCACATAGGTGGTGGTCCATGTGCCATTGGCGGGTACCTGCGGCGCGGCCATGCCGCTCAGGTTGGTGAACACCAGCAACGGCTGAACGCCCGTGTTCATTGAGCGATCAAACCGAACACTCAGCGCCAAATCAGTCGTGGCCGGCACGGGGTTGTTGAAATTGGCCCAAACCGCCGCCAACTGCGGTGCCAGTGGGCGGGAGCTGTACTCGGCTACGAAGTGCATGTTGGTGTTGTCCGTGGTGTTGAAGGTCTTTTGAAACTCCGGCTGGGCCCCATAAACCGTCCCGTTCAGACGAAAACGAACGAAGGTGTAGAGGTTGGGCGGATTGGTGACCGTCACCGGCGCGCTAATGGTGGTGGTCTCGCCGTTGGTGTACACCCCTGCCCCTGCCACGTTCGCCAGGCCCGCCGGGCTGGTGGCGGTGGTAACCACGTGCACCAGATGCGCTTCGGCATAATTGGCGGTAACACTCGTGGGTCGTGTGGCCGTGAAACTGTATGGGCTGTTGCTGCTTAACACCGTCCCACCTTCACTCCAGTGACTGAAGCGATAGCCGTAGGACGGTGTGGCGCTAAGGGTCACTGTGGTGCCGTGGGTGTAAGTGCCCGCACCGGACACGCTGCCCGCCCCGGATGGGTTATTGCTGACCGTCACGGCGTAACGTGGCAGAGCAAAATTCGCCAGCAACTGGCGGTCGCGCGCGACGGTGAAGGTGTACACGGCATTCGAGCTGGCGACCACACCGCCCTCGGTCCAGCTCACAAAATAATACGGCATGGCGTTGGTGTTGGGGAGGGCGGTCAAGGTCACACTGCCGCCGCCGGGATAGGTGCCCGAACCGTTGACACTGCCGCCCTGCGGCGGATTGGCCTGGGCCAGGATATTGTAATATTCACCGGTGAACGGCTGCGCCACAAAGTCCACGACAGCGTTGGTAGGGGAGGAGGCAATGACGACCGTGCGGTTGGTGGTTTCGGCATAACCGAGGCTGGGCAGCCCAAACACATTCACCTGCCACATGCTGGGATATACCAATAGACTGAACTGCCCCTGCGCGTCGGTGGTGGTTTCCACCACACGGGCGTAGGCACTGCTAGTGGTGTACTCAAGGTTGGTGGTGCTGGAGGGCGCCAACTGAGTAGCAGGAATCACCTGCTTGGGCTGGCTGGGACTGCTCCATAAGAGCCGGGCCGTGGCGTACACAGCATTGTCGTAATACTCCATGACAATTTCATAAGGCACGCCGCTGGTCAGGGCGATGCCCGTGCTGGCACGTTCGGTGGCCCCTTGGTCAGCCCAATAGCTGATGATTTGCTGTCCATTGACCCACAAGCGCACCCCATCATCAGTCACCGTGTAGAAGGTGTAAGTTTCGGTGTACAGTGGCGTCACCGTGCCACTCCACCGCACCGAAAAGGTATCCACCTCCAAGCGGCTGTCCGGTGCGCCAGCTCCCCAATTGAAATCCACCGTGGCATCGAGCCGGCTGAACTTGTAGGCCGTGAAGTCCTTGTTGTCATAGTAATCTCCCCGCAGCCCATTAAAATTGGTCTGGGCGCTATAGGCGGTCACCAAAAGATTGGTGAGCGGCAAACCCGCCGAATTGCGCACCGTGCCGGTTATCCGGGCATCGCCCTCCGGCAACGCCTCGGCCACGCGCACCACGACCGAAGCCGGTTGGTGTAAGATTTCCCAGGTCAGCCCTCCCGGCAGGGTCGGCAATTGCAGCTCGGTGAAGGCCCCTTTGCGCAAGGACGCAGTCAGCACGGTGAAAGACTGGCCGTTGGTGGGCACGAAATTATTGATTAAAGTCACCACCAACCGCCCGTTCAATTCGGCGGTTCCGTTGACCACTAATTGGTCGTACTCACTGCCCGCATTCGCGCCGCCCAACTCAATTTCCAAAGTTCCTCCCGGCCCCTGCGAGTAATTGCCATTGATGGTTAGCGTCCCCGCGCTGGTGCCGGGCGCCACACGGCCGGCAGTGTTGGTCACCTGGCCCGCCACGGTACCATTGCCCAGGAGGACCCCGCCCTGGAGCAGCAGGCTGTCGCCGGGGTCCACCGTTCCACCATTAAGCTCAAGGGCGCCACCCACTTGCGTCATGGGGCTGGCGATCGTCAAGGTTTGGCCACTGGCGATAATGATCCGCCCCTCGTTGAGGAAACCCGCCCCGGCTTTACTGCAATTGAGGGAGTAATTGACCCACAACTGGCCGGCATTGAGAATGCTTGCAGCGATATTGCGCGCGCCGCCGGTGCCACGGTTGATCTCCACCACGCCCCCGGCCGCATTAGTGAACACCCCGTTGGTCACGGACAAACTGGATTCAAAACTTGACCCCGAGGATTGCAGGCGAATGGTCCCTTCATTCCGGAAGCCCTCCGGCGCAATCACTGTGGTGTAGCCGCCTCGATAATTGCCCTGCACCCAGACCACCTGACCAGCTTTCAGATCCCCATAGTACCGGCTGCCGGAGCCGGTCAGGATAAAATTCGCCGGTCCGGTGGCCTGTGGCCCGATTTCCAACCGGCAATCCTGCATATAAAGGGCGTTGCCCGGTATGCCCCCCTCCTCCAGTACAAAGGTCACCGCCGTTAAATCTACACTCCCCGAATTTGTGAAACCACCGCCGCGCTGGCGAAAAACCTGGTTTTGGCCGTTGAGGGTGAGGCTGCCCGTGCTGTCAATGTAAAGTCGCCCCCGGTTGTTATAAATGCCGTTAGCCTTGCTGAGCGTCAATCCCGTGTAAACCGCCATCAACCCCTCATTCACCAGGTTGGCGGACAAGACGCGCGCGCCGCCGCTCCCGCCAACAATTTCCACCACGCCGCTGGCGGCATTGGTCAGCACGCCGTTGGTCACGGATAAACTGGATTCAAAACTCGACCCTGTGGATTGCAAGCGAATGGTCCCTTCATTTCGAAACCCCTCCGGCGCAATCACGGTGGTGTGACCACCCCGATAACTGCCCTGCACCCACAACAATTGTCCCGCCTTCAAATCCCCATAGTACCGGTTGCCGCTGCCCGTCATTTGAAACTCACACGGGCTGGCCGCTTCCGGCCCCAATACCAGCCGGCAATTCTCCATCACCACCGGCCCACTCGCGGCGGTGGCCCCGTTGCGCACAAAATTGAAAGCCACCCCCGTCAAATCGAGACCCCCGCCCAACGCCAGGGTGCCGCCGTTCTGATTCAGGATTTGATTTCCCCCGCTCATGACCAGTCGCCCACCTCCCGTCATGATGCCTTCCTGGTTAAAAACCTGACCTGCCCCATTCAACGTCAGGTTGATGTTGTTGGCGATGTTTATGGTGCCCCGGTTGATGAGCTCCGCCCCGGGGCGTGTCCATGCCCCGTGATAGTTCACCTGGATCACGCCCTCATTGAGCAGGTGACCGTAAATATCGCGTGAACCGCCACTGCCGCCGTTGATCTCCAACACGCCACCGGCTGCGTTGGTGAACACTCCGTTGGTCACGGACAAACTGGATACAAAACTCGACCCGCTAGATTGCAAGCGAATGGTTCCTTCATTCCGGAAGCCCTCCGGCGCAATCAGGGTGGTGTGGCCGCCTCGATAACTGCCCTGCACCCACAACAATTGTCCCGCCTTCAAATCCCCATAGTACCGGCTGCCGCTGCCCGTCATTTGAAACTCACACGGGCTGGCAGCACCCGCCCCCATATCCAGCCGCACATTCTCCAGGATGATGGCATTGCCGTAAAGACCCCCACCCTCAAAAAGGAACTGAACCCCAGTCAGATCCAATGTGCCCAAATTGGTGATACTGCCGCCCCGCTGGCGGAAGATTTGGTTTTGGCCGCTGAGGGAAATGCTGCCGCCATTATTGATGAATATATAGCCCAGATTCTCATAAACGCCATTGGCCCTGCTCAAGGTGAGGCCGGTATTGACGGATAATAGCCCTTCATTCAAGAGGTTGGCCGAGATGGTCCGCGGCCCGCCATTCCCGCCGTTAACGGCGATTGTCCCTCCCAGTCGGTTGGTAAGGGTGCCGTTGTTGACCGTTAGGCTGCTGATGTACCCGCCATTGACCGATTGCAGTGTAAGCAGCCCCGAGTTTTCAAATCCATTGGTCACCACCACGGTGGTATTGCCGGCACGGCCACTGCCTTGCACCCAAATGGACTGGCCCGGTTTGATGTCCCCCACCCACGTGCTGCCCGAGCCGGTCAAGGTGAAACTGGCGGCATTCACCGCGCCAGCCCCCAGAAACAACCGTGAGTTCACCAGTAATGGAGTCCCCTGAATCCTGCCCGACACATAATCGAACGTGACATTATCCAGGTCGAGCCCCCCCAGGATCTTCAATTCCCCGTCGGCCTGCCGGAACACCTGGTTCTGGCCGCTCAGGGATAGCCCCTGGCCACTGGCAATGTTGAACGTCCCCTGATTCTCATACACCCCACCCGCCTTGCTGAACGTGGTGCCGTAATTGATGTTGACCGTGCCCAAGTTAAGCAGGCTGGCCGAAACGGTCCGCGGCCCCCCAGTGCCCGGATTAATGTTGATGACCCCCGCCGCCATGTTGGTCAACACTCCTTCCCCCACCGCCAAGGCCGACGTATAACCGCCATCCACCGACTGCAACATCAGCGTCCCCGCATTGCGAAAACCATTGGTCACCGTAATCGTCGTGCTGCTCCCCACCGAGCTACCCCGCACCCAAATGCTTTGCCCCTCCTTAATGTCCCCGCTCCACGTGCTGGAAGAACCCGTCATGATAAAACTGGCGGCATTGGTCGCCTCCGGCCCCAACCATAGCCGGCTGTTGATCAGATGGAGGGAGCCGCTGATCGCACCCCCAAGATAACTCATGCTGACGTTGTTCAGCGTCAAAGCCCCCTGAATGTTGAGCAAGCCGTCCACCTGCCGAAACACCTGATTCTGGCCGCTGATCGTTAACTCCCGGCCGCTGGCAATATTGAACGTCCCTTGATTCTCATACACCCCCCCCGCCTTGCTGAAGGTGATGCCGTAATTGACGTTGAAGGTGCCGCGGTTGACCAAATCACCATACAAATAACGGCTGCCCCCTGAACCTTGCTCGATGTTCACCACGCCCAAAGGCGAATTGGTCAAAGCACCCAGATTCACCGTCAAGGCACTGGTATAACCGCCGTCGGTGGATTGTAACCGCACGGTGCCGGCGTTGTTGAAGCCGGCTCGCTGGAGGTTCTGATTTCCGTTGGCGGCGTTGCCGCGCACCCATAACTCTGCCCCGAACGGCACGTCATAAGGGTTGGGCTTGAACTTGTTCATAAATCCAGCCTGGTACACCGCCTGCACCTCGGCCATTCCCAATCCCCGGCCATACACCGCCACCTCGTCCATCTGGCCGCGAAATACCTGGCCTCCACCCAGGTTGGCCCCCAGGCGCGCGCCCGCCATCAAGGCCGCCGGGGTGCCGCCATGATCCTGGCCATCCGCAGCGGTGCCGGTGACCGCAGCCCCATTGACGTAAAACTTCATTTTCTGACCTGAGCCGGCCTGGCCATTGTAGGTCCACACCACGTGCTGCCAGTTGCCGGCGCTCACCGTTCCCGCGGTAGTCCGGTATTGCGTGGGCAAATTGTTACTGTTAACCACCGACCCCACCAGGGCGCCGGAAGCCTCCAGCATCAAGTAATAACTGCGCGCTTCCCCAAAATCATCACGGCAAATAAGCATCATGTCATTGGTCAGGATGGTGGGTCTGAACCATCCCTCCAAACTAAAGACCTGGCCCAACCCCAGCGCCCCAACCGCCACAAAATCATTCACGCCATCCAGGCTGAATGCATAATCATTCACTCCCACCGCATAGGTCACGCCGTTGCTGAGTGCCCCAGGATTAGTCCCCACCACATCGTAAGGATGACGATCACCCGTCCACCAGGCGAGCATGCCTTCCGGCGGCACGGCAGGATCAGGACGACACTTCCCCGCAGCGTCCGCCTGGTAAATGGCCTCTATCTCGGTGTCCGACAAGGCACGGTCATAGATCGTAACCTCATCCAACCACCCGCCGTAATAGCCATAGCTCGACACGCCCCCGAACAATTTGGAGGGAAAAACGGTGGCGCGTGTGCTGGTCAGTCCCGTGCGTACCAACACGCCATTAAGATAGAGGCGGGGTTGTTTATTTTGATAAACCACCGCAATGTGCACCCAGTCGGTGATGTTCGTGTCGAACACCAGCAAAGAAGGCAGGTAACTGGTGCCATGTTCAAACACACTCACGCCATTGGTCCCCACCGACACTCCAGCTCCCACCACCGTGCCCAGATTGACGCTCTCGGGAGCCACGGCATAACGTTGGCCGCTTGTCCCGGCCAGGCCGCTGGTGTTTTCCGTAGTAGTATTACGCCCCCGGGTAGGGTAAGCCCAAAATTCCAGGGTAAACGTATTGGCGATATTGGTCAGCGGCTGCGTGAGAGGCTCAATGGTGGCATTTGCTCCGTCAAAATAAAACGCGCGCCCCACCTTGCCGGTCGCAAACGTGGCGCCATCCTGCATCACGTTGGGATGCCGCCCCAGCAAATCGTTCGGCCACCCCTCCGCCGGCCACCACCCCACGCTGCCGGCGGGCGGTGCCAGACACGCAGCCCAAATATGCGGGGCAAGAAAGAGGCTGAGTGAAAGAATCCCAAAAAGATGCCTTAAATAAAAGGGCAACAGGTTTGTTTTCATGGCGTACCTCAGGCAACTGACAAATTACGGCACTCTGTGCCCCAAATAACCACTATGACCACAACCTGCTTGCCCAAGGACTTTGAACGATGGGTGGGAATTGCGTCAGGATGCAGTTATCGGCAGCTATTTGGATTTTTGCTTCATTCAACATAATGCATAAATGGAGCCGGCACACAAGCCTAAATTTCCAATTTATATCGCAGGGCACCGCACCTCGGCTGTGCACCCAAGAGACGGCCCGCCCTGCCTGTTCCGGCCTCGATGTCTCGACGTCCGCTCCCTGCAGAAGAACCCGGCAAAATTAAACCGCTGTGGCGCCTTAGCCGCTACGAAATGAACTCCTGCCCCCATCGCCCTGAAAGAAGGAGGAGCCTCGGGCAGGCAACACCTGCCGCTGGGCCAACAACGCCAGCAACAAAAACCTTGAAGCCCGGGCGCTGATTTTCTAGGGTCATGCCCATACGTCCTGCGCTGGGTTGCCGTGGTTCCGGGGGTTTTCCCGGGCGGGGCTCAGTGGTGTGAACACGAAGAAACGAACAAACCACAAGTTGCTTATGTCACAGAAACCATTGAAAGTCGGATTGATTGGCGGCGGCAAAGGCGCGTTTATTGTGCATCCCCATCAACGCGCCATCCACATGGACGGCACCCGCCGCGTGGTGGCTGGCGCCTTGTTCCCGGATCCCAAAATCGCGCTCGAGGAAGCCGAGAAATGGCCCTATCCCATCAAGGGTTACGGCTCCTACGATGAAATGATCGCTGAACAGGCCAAACTGCCCGAAGAAGAACGCCTGGACTACGTGCTCATCGTGACGCCCAATCATGTGCACTTCGACCCCGCCATGAAGGCCATGAAGGCTGGCATCCCGGTGTTCTGCGAAAAGCCCCTGACCGTCAACCTTAAGCAGGCCACCGAACTGGTGAAGATGCAACGCAAGACCGGCGTGCCTTTTGGTGTGGCGCACACCTATCTGGGCCATTGGACCTCGCGCTTTGCCCGCTGGGTGGTGCGCAGCGGGTTGCTGGGCGAAATCCGCTGGGTGGACAGCTACTACATCCAGGGCTGGCTCGCCACCAAGCTGGAAGACACCGGCCAGCAGCAGGCCTCCTGGCGCGTCAATCCCAAGCTCGCCGGCGCCTCCGGCTGCGGCGGGGACATCGGCACCCACGCCCTCATGCAATTGCGCTACGTCACCGGCCTGGAGGTCACGGAAGTGTCGGCCCAGCTCGAAACTTTTGTGCCCGGCCGCCAATTGGACGACCACTTCACCACCTACTGCAAACTCAACAACGGCGCGCGCGCGCTGGTGCGGGCCTCCCAGATTTGCATCGGGCACAAGAATGATCTGGGCATCAGCATCAACGGCACCAAAGGCTCCCTGCGCTGGCGCCAGGAGGAACCCGAAAGCATCACCATCAGCCTCATGGGCCAGCCCGACCGCGTCTATTGGCGCGGCTGCGTGGTGCCCAACGACGGCTTCCTCAAGGACGTGCCCAAGGAATTGCTCGACGAGGTCACCATTCCGCCCGGGCACCCCGAAGCCTTCCACGATGCCTTTGCCCGCCTGCACCGCTGCTTCGAGGCGGACATCCGGAAGTGGAAAGCCACCGGCAAGGTCACCATTGACGGCAGCAAATACGCCAACATCGAAGACGGCTGGATGGGCCTGGCCTTCATCGAAACCGCGGTCAAAAGCGCGTCCAAGAAAGGCGCGTGGGTCAAAATGCCCAAGAAAATCTAGCCGCGGCGCACGGCCACACGCCGTTTCCCCTCAAGCCCCCGCCTCACCGCGGGGGCTTTTTTATTGCCAGCCTCCCGTCCACCCCTTCACGCCTCGCAGGCAGCACAAGCAACTTCGTGCCATTCCCCGTACTTTTTGTTAAAACACCCCCACGCAAAACACCAAACTCCAAATCATTGTCTCCGTCGGCTCATTCCCAATCGCCATTCACATCCTTAGCTTGTCATACTCACCGCCCTGGCCGCCAACATCCTCTTGACCCTGCCACCGAAAACCAGCCAAGGCATCCAATTCATGGATACCCTCGTCTGCGGCTCGGGCATCTTTTGCCGGCCTTAGCGGCCTCGTTGCCTCCCTTTTCCTTGGGCACAAGGAATCCAATGCCGTCTCGATCAGCGAACTGCTGTCCCGTTTGGAGAGTCTGCAACAAAAAATCGACCAAATTGACCGCGATTCCAAATAACCCCCAAACACAATCCGATGGCTGGCTAATTGCTCGGGCAAATGACCTATTCCCATAAAGGTTGAAGGCATCTCAATGTCAGACTTTTGTCACTAGTGCGAGACATGCTGAGTATTTTATTCTCCCCAATCTGGTGGTTGAAGTTCGACCAATTATCAGGGTCGCTCATCTATTTTATACAAATGCACGCCGTAAGGGGGGAAGGTGTCGCGGAAGGTGGCGTTGGTGAGGGGAAGGCGGCGGTTTTCGTGGAGGACTTCCACGGAAGCTCCCACAGCCTGTTGTTGCAGGGTGAAAACGGCTTGCACGGGCCGGTCGCGCATGGCGACGGCAAATATGTAGAGGGCGCCCTCGTGGCGATGGGCGGCCACGGCCACGGGCACCTCCGGCGGTTCGGTGGTCACACGCACGGCTTGCGGCAGGGTTGGCTGGTTCAGCACGGGGGCCAGAGCATGGATCTGGCGATTAATCTCGGTGATCGCCGGCAGCAGCTCTGGATCGTCCAGCAGGGCTGATTCGTTAAAGCGGGGATTCCATTCGTGGACAAAATAAATAAGGCCACGCGAGCCGTGAATGAGGGACATCCACACCTCGGCCTTCACCTGCGCGGCGGTGGCCTTGTTGGTGGAGCTGATGCGCGTGCATTCGATGCAATTCCAGACCACCTGCTCGGGGCGGCTCCATTGCTTGAGGCGCTCCACCCCCCGAGCCACGTACCAGAGGTTGCCGCGCACGTCCGGATGGCTGTGGGCCACGGGATAAATGTCAAATGACACAATATCGCAGCCTTTGATGTACTCCGGATAATCTTCGGGGTGATTGGTGCGCACGCCGCGGCCATGCCAGCGATCCCACGCCACCCCCTGGCCCAGGTTCAGGAGCACCGGGCGCGTCGGGTCGGCGGCCCGAATGCGGTGGTAATCCTCCACAATTTTTGCCGGCGGAATGGGCGGGCCATAACCCTTGCCCTGCCCAAGGGACTGGGCATTATCCGGTTCATCGCCGTGCATCCAGCCAATGATGATGGGATCATCGCGATGACGAAGCCCCACTTCATTCTGATGACAAATCACCTTCATACCGGCGGCTTTGAGGGCGCTCAACTGCGCCTCGGTGGGACCGCGCCACAGGCCCACATACACGTTGAAGCCCGCGGCTTTGAAGTGCTCGGCCTTGGCAGGGTTCTGCAGCCATACCGCGATTGGGAAAAAGCCGGGATCCGCCGAGGGGCCGTTCTTCCAGCGGGCGTAGGGGCTGGATGAAGCATTGGCCGGCTGCGCCAGGGAGCGTAAGAGTGACAATAAAATTAGCAGTAGGATCAGCACTCCCAGCACGGCCCGCCCGCAAAAGGGGCACGGCCCCAGCTCTCGTCGCCATGGTTGCATGCCATTTTCTTACCGCCAATCCCCGGCTGCATCAAGGGAAAGTGCTTGAGCCGCAGCAGCAAGGTGGCTAGCCTACGCCGCACTATGCGCCTGTGCATTATTGGGACGGGTTACGTGGGATTGGTGACCGGCACCTGTTTTGCGGAGGTGGGCCATCAGGTGGTTTGCGTGGATTGCGATGCCGCCAAGATTGCCACCCTCAAGGCCGGTCAGATGCCCATTTATGAGCCGGGGCTGGAAGAGCTGGTGCAGCGCAACAAGGCCGCCGGCCGCCTGGATTTCACCACCTCCACCAAGGAGGGCGTGGACCGCGCCGACATCATTTTCATTGCGGTGCCCACCCCCCCGCTGCCGGATGGCTCGGTGGATTTGAGCTTCATGGAAGGAGTCTCGCGCGACATTGCTGGCGCCATGACCTCCTACAAAATCGTCGTGGACAAAAGCACCGTGCCCGTAAAAACCGGCGAAAAAGTGGCCGAGACCATCAAACGCTATTGCAAGGCCAAAGTGGAGTTTGACGTTGTCAGCAACCCGGAGTTTTTGCGTGAAGGCTTTGCGGTCGAGGATTTCCTCAAACCAGACCGCATCGTCATTGGTGTGCGCTCGCCGCGCCCCGTGGCCGCAATGAAGGAGTTGTACGCGCCCTTCAACGCCCCCATCATCGTCACCGACATCAATTCGGCCGAGCTGATCAAACACGCCGCCAACTCCTTCCTGGCCCTCAAAATCTCCTACATCAACGCCGTGGCCGCCATTTGCGAAGCCTCCGGCGCCAACGTGGAGGAAGTGGCCAACGGCATCGGCATGGACAAGCGGATTGGCCGGGCCTTCCTGAATGCCGGCATCGGCTTTGGCGGCAGTTGTTTTCCCAAGGATCTGAGCGCGTTCATCCGCATCTCGGAAGATTTGGGCTGTCCCTTTCATTTGTTGCGCGAGGTGCAGCGGATTAACGCGGCACAAATGGACCGCTTTATCAAAAAGATCACCGACACCCTCTGGGTGCTCAAAGGCAAGACGCTGGGCGTGCTGGGGCTGGCGTTCAAGCAGAACACGGATGACATTCGCATGTCCCCCGCCATTGAGCTGTGCCAGCGGCTGCTCAAAGAAGGCGCCCGCCTGCGCGTGCACGATCCCAAAGCCATGCCCAAGGCACGCGCCGTGTTGCCCGAGGCGGAGTACGTGGACGACATGAATGCCTTGGCCGAAGGCTGCGACGCGCTGGTCATTGCCACGGAGTGGGAGGAGTTCAAGAAACTCGACCTGGAGCGGGCCCGCAAGGCGCTCAGCCATCCCATTATGTTTGACGGGCGCAACCTCTTTGACCCGGCCGAAATGGAGCGGCTGGGTTTCATCTATAAAAGCGTGGGACGCTGATGCCCGGCCAACGCATCGAAGTCGCCGCCGGCCTGATTTTCCGCCACGGGCGTTTGCTTGTGGCCCAGCGCCGCGCCGAGGATCATCTGGGGGGAACATGGGAATTTCCCGGAGGCAAACGCGAAGCGGGAGAGAGTTTCGAGATGTGCCTGGCGCGTGAATTGCGGGAGGAGCTGGGCGTGGAAGTGCAGGTGGGGGAGCTGGTGGAAACTGTAGACCACGACTATCCCGAAAAACAGGTGCACCTGCGTTTCTTTCTCTGCCGCATCCTCCACGGTGACCCCCAGCCCCTGGGCTGCGCTGCCCTCGCCTGGATCACCCCGGAGGAAATGGCTCATTACCCGTTTCCCCCCGCCGACGCCCGCCTGCTGGAGAAACTCCGTGCCCAACAAGAATGGTGGCAGGCGGGGCCTTCCGACGATGCGTGTCCCCCGCCACAAGCGCGCGCCTGAAGCTCTCCGCAGGCCTCAAGGCGTACGCAAGCGATAAAACGCCCGGCCGGCCGGGGGTTGGCTATCCACAAAAGGCGTGCGCCCCTCAGCCGCCCCTGGGATTTCCGCCACTGTGGACCACGGCCCGGAAATATCCACCGCCCGCTCGATGATGTAAGTGCGGCCGGGCTGACCTGCAAACTCAAAAGCAAAACCACCGCCTATGGTAAAACGCGGCGCCAGCAGCGGCATGGGTTGCGCGGGCGGCATGACAACCTCCACTCTCACCACCCCCTGCGAAGTGCCACCGCGGGCATCGCGAACCGTATAAGTAAATTGGTCCTGGCCCACAAATCCCGGAGGAGGCGCATACGTAATCAGGCCATCAGCGAGAGTCACTGTAGCCCCATTGGTGCCCGCCTGCACCGCCACCAGGGTCAAGGCATCATTTTCCACATCAGTGCAAAGGGCCAGCAGCACATCTGCAGAGCGTGTCACCGAAGTGTTGGCTGTCACCTGCCAATTGGTCTGGCCCGCCAGCGGCGGGGTGTTGATGCGGAGGAATACCTCCTCGGAATCGAAGCTTTCCCCATTCACTCCCAACGCCGAGACCACATAATAGTATGTGGTGTTCACATCAGGGGTGGAGTCAGTGAAAAAAACATCGTTGTTGGTGCCCAGGCGCTGGTAAGGCCCCCCGGTGGTGGTGCCGCGCTTGACGATGTAATTGGTCACCCCGGGCACGGGCGCCCAAACCAGCGTGGCCTCCGCAGTGCCCGGGAATATTTCCACCCCGGCTGGTTTGGGAGGCGGTAAAGGATTGGCAAGATTGGCCCCAAGCAAATCCACATAAATGTCATCGAGGTAGAAAGGCCCGACGTGGTTAACACTGCCGCTGGCGCGAATCAGGAAGACCGTGAGATTGCTCACCACCGGCCCCGTGTTCAGGTTGATGCCGTCGCCCGTGGTGTTGCGGAAAGTAAAGGCAAACTCCGAGGGATCGGCCGTGCTGGTCATCAGCGTGGGCACGGTCAAATCGTCGCCTTGCAAGTAAACACGATACAAATCATTGGCATTGTCCACCACCAGCCAGACACTAAACCACACGTTGGGCGTAAAGACGCGAAGTCCCTTAAACGCGCCGGCGTCCCGGGCGTTCAGCGGCGTTAGCCCGCTGCCGTTGCTCTGCAATTGAGCCTCGAAATCCGCAAAGTTGCGGCTGGCCGGGGGCAGTGAATCCGAAAGGCCATGAGACATGTTGACGTCGGTGTCGGCGCGGCGAAAGCGCCAGAACACCGTGGCTGTCACATTATTGGAAATCGTCAACGGTCCCAGCGCCCGCCAGGCATCGGCGGTGGTGCTATTGCTGATGCACAAAACCCGGTTGCGTGGCTCAACCGGATCCGCCACTACCTGCACTTCGTTGCTGGCCAGCCAATTATTCTGACCGTTGAGGGGCCCCGGCGTCAGTGCTTGGAAATCCTCAAACAACACGAAACCAGATGGCCGGATGGCCGCCAACATCACCTGCCAGGCGCCGCCGGCGAAGGGCAGGCCGTTGCGATCAACGATTTGATGGCTCGCAGCCCATTCCAGGCGAACCGGCCCTGCAATCGGCGCCGGGAAGCTGAAGCGGTACGGGCCGGCCCCACTACCGACAAGGCTGGTGGCAGCCACGCCATTCACCAGTAAATCGCCGGCATCCACTCCGTTCACTTCCTCATTGAAGACAACCTCGATGGAATCCAGGCTTAAAACCAGTTGGGCGGGGGCCGGCGTCACCACCGCCACGAAGGGAGGTACGGTATCGGTGAAATCATATGTCCACTGATGGGCTGGCAGTTCGGCATCAAAGGAATTGTTAAACAAGTCTTTAATCCCGTGATTGGCGGCAAAACGAATGGCAACCGGCCCGGACAAAGGCTGCGGCGCTTTGAAATAATAACTGGCGCCCTGATTGGTAACTGCCAGTGCAGGGAGTCCATTGATAAGCAAATCCTCAGCCTCAACGCCCGTGACCAACTCGTTGAAACTGACAAGGATGGTTAAGCCCCCCCAATTGGTAATCAGCGAGCCGGGCCCGGGTGAAACAGAAAGAATCGCGGGAGGGGTGAGGTCGGTGGTGTAAGTGTACTGCCAGATGTTCGTCCCCGGAAAAGCATTGCCGGCGTAATCCACTATCCCATGGGAATTATTCCAGCTCAACGTGAGCGGACCAGGTGTTGGGGCGTCGAATTGAAAGGTATAAACTTCCGGCCCCCCCACGACGTTGGTGGCCGGCAAGCCATTAAGCAGCAGGCTGCTGGCGGTGACCCCGCCCACCATTTCGTTGAAGGTGATGGTTGCCTGAAACACCCCGGAAACCGTGCTACCGGCAGCGGGCACCACCTGGATCACCTCGGGGGGGGCCACATCCAGCGCGGGGTCGCTGAGATTCATCCCCTGGGGATCCACGTAAATATCATCAATGTAAAATGGTCCGGTGTGGCCGCTGCCGACGCGAATCAGGAAAGTGACCAGATGATTGGCCACAGGGGTGGTATTCCCATTAAATCCATCGCCGGTGGTGTTGCGAAAAGTGAAATAAGTTTCGCCGTCATTGCCGTCCAGCAGCGTTTGCGTGCCCAAATGCCCCCCCTGCATGTACACGCGGGTCAAATCAGCGGCATTATCTATCACCATCCAAACCTTGTACCAGATGTTGGGGTTGAAGGTATCAACGGCATCAAAGGTGCCGGCGTCGCGCACGTTGAGCGTCCCGCCCACGGTGTTACAATTGATTTGCGCCTCAAAATCCGCAAAACTGCTGGTGGGCGCGGTGACATCCGACATGCCCACCGACACATTGGGCGCACTATCCGCCCGGCGCATACGAAAGAACAAGGTGCCGGTCGTGCCGTTGGTGATGGTGAGCGCGCCGAGGGGTTTGTACACCGGACTTTCGGACATGGCTAGGGCGGCCAGCACCTTGTTGGGGCCGCCGGCCGGATCATTGGTCACCACAAAAGCGCTTTGCGAGGTCACCCATCCATTACGCCCGCCAATGGGGCCGTTGGTCAGGCGGTTGAAAGTGTCCAATTCAACAAAAGCCGCCCGGCCAACCAATAATCCCGCCAGCAGCGTCACGGTTGTGATGAGAACCTTTTTCATGGTTGCCCTTTTTGCTTCAATTATTTTTTAACAGTTTTTTTCAGTTTAAGCCCCGGTATTTTGTCTGTCAAAAAAACCCGGCAAAATTTCTCCCAACACCGCCGGCAGACGCAAAGTAACTGATGGCGTTGTTAATCTGGAAGGCCTGCCTTTCGCCTGTTTCCCGGGCACAGCTTGGGGATGTTGCACCGAAACCGGCGAATAATCCCCTCTTTTCCTGCGTCTGGTTTTTAGATATAAGCACCATATGAACAAACCCTTTGTCGCTTCACGTCGTCGTTTTCTCCAGCAGGCGGGGGCTGCCGCCGGCGGATTGGCCTTGTTTCCCACGCTGGTTCCCTCCTCGGTCATTGGCGCCAACGGCCAGGTGCCCCCCAGCGAGCGCATCACCGTGGGCTTCATTGGCACCGGTGACCACGGCACCAACTGGAATCTGAGCTTTTACCGCAAGCAGAAAGTGGCGCAAATCCTGGCCGTGTGCGACGTGGACGAGCGCCGGCTCATCCGCGCCAAACAAACCGTGGATGAGCATCACGGCAATGAAGATTGCCTGGCCACCAAAGACTTTCGGCACGTTCTGGCCCGCAAGGACATTGATGCCGTGATGATCTCCACGCCAGACCACTGGCACACCATCATCAGCCTCATGGCCATCCAAGCCGGCAAAGATGTGCAATGCGAGAAACCCACCCTGACCATTCATGAAGGCAAGGTGTTGGTGGAGGCCGTGCGCAAACACAAACGGGTCTTTCAGACCAGCACGGAAGACCGCGCGGTGCCGGAATACCACCGCATGGCTGAACTCGTGCGCAACGGCCGCATCGGCAAACTGCAGCGCATCGAAGTCATCCTGCCCAAGCAGCCCACCTCCCCTGGCGATCCCACGCCGCAGCCCGTCCCGCCGGGGCTGGATTATGACATGTGGCTTGGCCCGGCCCCTTACGCCCCCTACACCAAGGACCGGGTGCATTGGAATTTCCGGTGGATTTGGGATTATTCGGGCGGGATTATTTGTGACTGGGGCACCCACCTGTTCGACACGGCCCAATGGGCCAACGACACCGAGCGCAGTGGCCCCGTGGAAATTGAAGGCACCGGCACACACTGGGAAGGCGGACTGTTCAACACCGTCAAGGACTATGACGTGACTTTTCGCTACGCCAATGGCGTGGTGATGACCTGCAAGCCTGGCAACCCCAGCATTAAATTTATCGGCACCGATGGCTGGGTGGGCAACACCGGCTGGCGCGCCCCGGTACAGGCCAGCTCCAAGGAAATCTTGGAAAGCAAAATCGGCCCCAACGAAATCCACCTTTACACCAACCCCGCCGGTGAGCACGACGATTTCCTGAAATGTGTCAAGAGCCGCAAGGATCCCTACTTCCCGGTGGACATTGGCCATCGGGTCTCCACCATCTGCCATCTCGCCAACATCGCCATCAAACTCGGGCGCAAGCTGCGGTGGGACCCGGTCAAGGAGGTCTTTATTGATGACGCTGCCGCCACGGCGATGATGGATCGCGCGCGGCGGGATCCGTGGCAGTTGCCCAAGGTGTGACTTCCGTCCACGATATTTCCGCAGGACGCCCGCCAGTCCTCATCCCGGGTGTCGGCAGCCGCCCCCGGGCTGCGGCTTAAGGTTTGAGCCAGCCGCTGGCGCGCAGCCATTCTTCCACCCGCCGGGGCCAATGCGTGACCGGGTTGTCCGTGGGCCGCAATCCGTAGCCGTGACCACCGCGGGGATAGAGATGCAACTCCGCCGGCACGCCGGCCTTCTTCAAGGCCAGGTAGTAATAGACACTGTTCTCCACTCGCACGCCATCATCCTGTGTCTGCACCAAGAAAGTGGGCGGAAGATTGGAGGAAATGGTCAGTTCAGGAGCGATGGCATCATTCTCCTTGGGCACAGTAAGGTAAGCCGGATAAACCAACACCGTAAAATCCGGCCGGCAACTTAGCTTGTCGGCCTCATCCACCGGCGCGTAATGCCGGCTGGCATGGCGGCAGGACAGCAGAGCACACAAATGCCCTCCCGCCGAAAAGCCCAGAACGCCGAGACGCTCCGGATCCAGATTCCATTCCCGGGCGCGGGCACGCACCAGCCCCATCGCCCGCTGGGCATCCTCCAGCGGCGCCTCCCAACGCTCCCGGTTCTTGCGGATGGGCACGCGATATTTCAGCAGGACGGCATTCACGCCAATCGAGTTCAACCATTCCGCCACCTCGGTGCCCTCCAAATCCCACGCCAGAATATGATAGGCTCCCCCCGGACATACCAGGATGGTGGTGCGCGTGTTCCGCTCCGCTGGCGCCGGGTAAAACGTCAGTGTGGGCCGGCTGACCGGTGCCAGCCGCATCACCCGGCGCCCTGCCACCAAGCCCCCCTTCTCGTTAGTGGTGTCGCGCTCCTCACCGTACGTTTCCGTTTCGCCCGGTGGCTGGTTCGGCCAGAGAGGCAAAGTGACCGGTGCGGGTGCGGCATGAAGGACAAACGCCATGCTGCACATAAGGAAAAGCCAGATTCCATGATTCATGGTTTATTCTCCCAAATTTTTCTGCAACAACCGCCGTAATCCCGGCGGGTCCAGCACCGTGACCGTACGGCCTTTGACAGAAACGAGTTTTTGCGACTTGAACTTTGCCAGTGTGCGGGAAAGGGTCTCGCTGACCGTGCCCAGTTCGGCCGCCAGCACGCGCTTGGTCATGCTCAGCTCGATGGTCACCGGCGTCGGCTGCTCGGGGTGGGGGCACCGCTTGATGAGCCAGTTGGCCAGCCGGGTCTCCACATCCTTCATCATCAGGTCTTCCATCTGCGCCACCAGGGCGCGCAAGTGCAGGCTCATGGAGGCCAACATGCGCAAGGCCAGCTCGGGTTGCCGGCGCAGCAGCGCCAGAAAAGCCGACTTTTGCACCAGCAACACCTGCGATGGCTCCACCGCCTTGGCATCCGCCGGGTAGCCCGCATCGGTGGCCAGTGTGGCCTCGGCAAAAGTCTCCCCGGCCCGAAAGATGCGAATCACCTGCTCTTTGCCCGCGGCGTTGACGCGATGCACGTTCACCGCGCCGGCCTGCACAATATAAAAGCCCTGTGACGGCTGGCTTTCGCGAAACAAATATTCCCCTTTTTGCAACGGTTTCACCACCACAGCCGCCGCAATGGCCGTCAAATCCTCGGTCGAAAGGCCGTGGAAAATCCGGCAATTTCGCAAGGTATTAAGAATGGCTGCCTGCTTCAGGTCGGCGGCTAAGCTCATGGGTTTATTATGCGTCAAGCCTTGCGCACTGTCGCGCTGAAAATGCAACGGGGACAGGCGGCGGGAAGCCATGTAAGTTTTTGCTTCTTTAGATACCGGGAGTCCTTTAGCCTGCCCCCGTGCCACAGGCCGAACTTTCGGACGAAGCCCTGCTTGAGCAAGCCCGCCAAGGGAGCCTGGAAGCCTTGGAGACACTGGTGAGCCGCTACGAGCAGCCCGTGTACAACCTGGCCATGCGCCTCCTCCGCCATGAGCAGGATGCCGAAGACGTCACCCAGCAGACGTTTTTAAATCTCGTCGAAAACCTGGATTCATTCCGGGGGGAAAGCTCGTTTCGCACCTGGCTTTATCGGGTGGCCACCTTTGCCGCCTTTAAAATCCTGCGCAAGCGCAAGGGGCTGGACACCATCTCCCTGGATGCTTCCGTGGATCCCACCCCGGAACAGGAGGGCCCTCCGCCGCACCCCGAATTTATTGCCGACTGGCGGGACACGCCGGAGCACCTGGCCCAACGACAGGAGGTGCGCCAGCTTATCGAGCAGGCCCTCGCCGAGCTCGACGAAAAACACCGGGTGGTATTCCTGCTGCGCGACGTGGAGGGGTTGTCGGTGGAAGAAACCGCCACCGCGCTGGGCATTACCCCGGCCAATGTCAAGGTGCGCCTGTTGCGGGCCCGGCTGCAACTGCGCGAACGCCTGACGCGATGGCTGGGCGATCCTGAACGCCGCCTTGCCCCCCACCAGCACGAGGAAGCCGAAGATTAAGCTGTAACTTTTCCTGGCTTGGCGACTCCATCATTATGAGCACCATGAATTGCGAAGAAATCCTGGCCGCCCTCAATGAATACGTGGACGGCAACGAAGCCGCCCCTCTTTGCGAGGAGTTCAAGCAGCATCTGGCCCATTGCCAGCCCTGCCAGGTGGTGGTCAACAACCTGCGGCAGACGATTCTGTTGTGCAAGGATGGACGGCAATACGAAATTCCGCCCCAGTGCCGGGAAAAAATCCATGCCCTGTTGCGCGAAAAGTTTAAGGCGCGCCTGGAGCAAGAAAAGAACAGGCACGCCCCGTGACCCCGGCTCGCGGAGGGAATTGATTGGCCCTTAGTGTCGGGCCGCACTCCCCAAACCCAGCCCACCTTTAACAGGCCCCTTCCCCAACCCCCTCCCCCAAGCCCGGGGCTCGTCCGATTCTCCTGCCAGGACAGGAGTCCTAAATCAACCTGCTTACTTCTTCGCGGGAGAATTGCATTTTTCGCAGATCTTCTTTTCCTTGGCGGACTCCACGCAGCAAGGATGCGCACAAGCCTTGCCCTTGGCGATGGCCTTGTCACAGCAGGAGGCATCCTTCTGGCATTTCTCACAGGTTTTTTCGGCCTTGCGGGCTTCCACGCAGCAGGGGTGCGCGCAGTCTTTGCCCTTGGATTTGGCCTGCACACAACAAGATTGCGCCGCCAGCACAGCAGAAGTACCCAGACTCAGAGCGGCTGCCAGCAGGACTGCCACAAGCATGCGAGTAGTTTTCATGGGATTTTGGATGTATTCGTTTCGGCCCGGCCGCCGTGGGGCGCTGACAGGCGGCACAAGCCACACCACCTGCCCGGCAAGCCTTTCAGGGAGGCTGGCTTTTACAGGTGATTCAACTGGTAAAATGCCATCATTTAACAGCTTTGACAATGTTAAATTCTACCGGCCATGGCAGCTCAACTGCTAAGAACGGCCAAGAACAGCCGCGCCGGCCGGAAGAAGACAGCGGGCTTGTCAGTCGGGCGCCTTTACGGTTTAACTCGCTCATGCAACAACGCACTCGCAAGCCGGTGGATGGGGCGCTGCAAAAGCGCATTGAAGAACTCGTGGCCAGCCAGGGGGGTGGTTACAACGAGGATTTGGTGGCGGACATGATCGCCACCGCCCTCAAGCTGCTCAAGGACGTCAAACACCGGGGCGATGTGCGCATCATCCAGACGGCACTGCGCGAGCTGCGTTATGCTTTCAAATTGTTTGAGCCTTACGCCGCCGTGCGCAAGGTGGCCATTTTTGGCTCGGCTCGCACCCGCCCCCAGCGGCCCGAGTACAAACAAGCCGTGGAGTTTGCCCGCCGGATGGTGGAGGCCGGTTACATGGTAATCACGGGCGCCGGCCCGGGCATCATGCAGGCCGGACATGAAGGGGCGGGGCCGGAAAAAAGTTTTGGCGCCAATATCCGCCTGCCCTGGGAGCAATCGGCCAACCCGGTCATTTCCCAGGACAAAAAACTCATCACGTTCAAATATTTCTTCACCCGCAAGCTGACCTTTATCCGGCAGAGCGATGCGCTGGCCCTGTTTCCCGGCGGTTTTGGCACGTTGGACGAGGGATTCGAGGCCCTGACCCTCATGCAAACGGGCAAAAGCCAGATCATGCCGCTGGTGTTGATTGACCGCCCCGGGGGGACTTATTGGAAAACCTGGGACAAGCACGTTAGGGAACACCTGCTTCGCAATGAGTTGATATCGCCCGAAGATCTAAATCTTTATCAGATCACCGACGACCCGGAACAGGCGGTGAGGTGGATCACCCGCTTCTACCGCAATTACCATTCCTTCCGTTATGTCAAAGACCTCCTCGTGTTACGGCTCCAACACGCCCCCAGCCCCGGCGCCCTGCGCAGCTTGAACGAGGACTTTGCGGACATCGTCAAAGGCGAGCCCTTCCGCCTCATTCAGGCCACACCGGAGGAAATCGAGGATGAGGACGTGCCCACGCTGCCCCGGCTGGCCTTTGGTTTCAACCGCAAGAATTATGGCCGGCTGCGCGAATTGATTGACCGGCTCAATACGCTGTGAATCCCCTGCCCTGCCCCCTTGTGGATGTGCACCTGCATTTGCAGGATGATTTCCTTTCCGCGCGGCTGGACGAAATACTCCATCTGGCCCGCACGGCAGGGGTGCAGGGATTCATCAACAACGGCGCCGAGGAAAGCGACTGGCCCCAGGTGCTGGCACAGTCCCGCGCGCACCCCGCCATCGTGCCGTGTTTTGGGTTGCATCCGTGGTATGTCGGCGCGCGCTCACCGCAATGGCTGGAAACCTTGGAGCAGCACCTCGATGCCGTCCCCTCGGCCGTGGGGGAAATTGGGCTGGACCGGTGGAAAGAACCGCGCGACGAAGCGGCGCAGGAGGAGGTTTTTCGCGCCCAGCTTGCTGTGGCCCGGCGCCGCCGGCTGCCCGCCATGATCCACTGCGTACGCGCCTGGGGATGGTTGATGGACGTTCTGCGCGACGAGCCGCCGCTGCCGGCCGGTTTTCTGTTGCATGCCTACGGCGGCCCCGCCGAGCTGATCCAACCCCTGGCCGAAATGGGCGCCTACTTCAGTTACGGCGGCAGCACCCTGGACGAACGCAAAAAATTGCGGCGTGAAACGCTGCCGCTGATTCCACCAGACCGTTTGCTGTTGGAAACCGATGCGCCCGACATGCCCCCGCCGCCGCCTCACTGCCTGCGCCCCCTGCAGGACCAGCACGGACGCCGGGTCAACGAGCCAGCCAACCTGCGGCCCATTTTGCGAGGGGTGGCCGCCCTCTTGGGGATGAGCGAAGAAGCGCTGGCACAACAACTCTGGCAAAACACGCAAAGGTTTCTGGGGCCTCGGCTATTACCTGCCCCGGGGCCTCCGCCCGCCCCATGAGCGATCCCCGTTTCACCCGCACCGTCCAGCTCATCGGCGAAGCCGGCCTGCAACGGCTGCAATCCTCCTTCGTCGTCGTGGCCGGTCTGGGGGCGGTGGGCAGTTTTGCCACCGAAGCCCTGGCCCGCGCAGGCGTGGGCCGCCTGCGGCTGGTGGATTTTGATCGGGTACAGCTCAGCAACCTCAACCGCCAACTGTTTGCCTTGGAATCCACTTTGGGACGCCTCAAATGCGAAGTGGCACGTGAGCGTGTGCTCGACATCAACCCTCGGTGCCAGGTGGAAACGCTGGCGTTAAAACTGGATCGTCAGACCGCCGTACAAGCCCTAAGCGGCCAGCCGGATTTGGTTCTGGATGCCATTGATTCAGTCACCGGCAAGATGGCGCTGGTGCTTGAAGCCCACACCCGCGGTATTCCCCTCATGGCCTCGATGGGGGCCGCCCGACGCCGGGACCCGGCCCAGGTGCAGGCGGGATTGTTTTCCCAGGTGACCGCCTGTCCGCTGGCCAGGCATTTGCGGCAACGCCTGCGCCGCGCCGGCTTCACGGGAGACTTTTTATGCATCTACTCCACCGAACCGGCGGCCCCCTTGGGGGTGGCAGCCCGGCGGGATGAAAAAATGTCCCAGGAGGAGCCAAATCTTTTGGACCCACGGGCGGGACTGGGCAGCCTGCCAACCCTCACCGGCCTGTTTGGCTTGCGGCTGGCGCATGAAGCCTTGCGCTTTTTATTGGAATGCCCCACGGTGGCCGGAGAAAATCAGGCTCGTTAATTCGCCCTCCCTGCGATACATTGGCCTTTATGAATACCTGGTTTGCAGGTGATTTTCCCGTGCGGCGGTTGCGCCGCCTGCGTCAGACCGAGGCCTTGCGGCGCCTGGTGCGCGAGAACCGCCTGAGTGCGGATCAATTGGTGCTGCCGCTTTTCGTCCGCCATGGACAGGGGGTGCGTCAACCGGTGAATTCCATGCCGGGCGTGTGCCAGCTTTCCGTGGATGAACTGGTCAAAGAAGCGGGCCGTGCCCAGGAGGCGGGGGTCCAGGCCGTTTTGCTGTTTGGCCTGCCGGCGCGCAAGGACGAACGCGCTTCGGAGGCCTATGCCCCGCAGGGAATCGTGCAGCAGGCCGTGCGACAACTGAAAAAGGCTTTTCCCCAACTGGTGGTCATCACGGACGTGTGCCTCTGTGAGTATATGAGCCACGGTCACTGCGGGCTCGTGGACCAAAAGGACCGCACCGGCCGCGTACTCAACGATCCCTCGCTTCAACTGCTCGCCAAAACCGCCCTCAGCCACGCCCGGGCGGGGGCCGATATTGTCGCCCCCAGCGATATGATGGATGGCCGGGTGCGCGCCATCCGGGAAGCCCTGGACAAGGCCGGTTTTACCGAGACGCCCATCATGGCTTATGCGGCCAAATTCGCCTCCGCCTTCTATGGCCCCTTTCGTGAGGCAGCCGAGTCGGCCCCAGGGTTTGGGGACCGGCGCAGCTACCAAATGGACCCGGCGAACGGGGACGAGGCGTTGCGTGAAGTGGCCCTCGATGTGGCGGAAGGCGCCGACATTGTCATGGTGAAGCCGGCCCTGGCTTATCTGGATGTCTTGTACCGGGTCAAGATCACCTTCGGCCTGCCCACCGCGGCCTATGCCGTCAGCGCCGAGTATTCCATGATCAAAGCGGCCGGGGCCAGGGGATGGATTGATGAGGCCGCAGTGCAGTGGGAAAGTCTGCTGGCCATGCGGCGCGCCGGGGCTGACATTCTTATCACCTACGCCGCGGTGGACATGGCGCGCCGGTTAAATTCCGCCCGTTAACCTTCCCGCGGCTTCTCCGGGCCGGCAGGGGACTGCGGCGCAGGCGCCCCGTCACTCAGCCGAGGCTCCTGCAAGGGCTCGGAGATACGGTGCTCCTCTCCCAGCCACCTGCCCAAATCAATCAGGCGGCATCGCTCCGAGCAGAAAGGCCCGTAGGGACCGCCAAACCAGTCGCCCACCTTTTTACAGGTGGGGCATTTAATGCGTCGCGGCACTGCCATGGGCGCAGCTTAGCACAGGGAGTGTTTTCACACAGCCGGCGCCACGTGTTCATCCAGCACCAGGACGCCGTGGGGAGGAATGTCGTAATTGCCCGTGAAGGTGCGGCCGCTCAAGAAATCATGGGCGGGCTTGTAAAACGTAATCCGCACCGGCGAGGCCTGGTGATTGAGCAGGAAAAACACTTTCTTGCCGTTGCCCTCGCGCAGGCTCACCTCCACCGTGTCGGGGACTTTAAGGAGCGGATGCAACCCCGCCATGCCTCGCAGCCAGGCCATCAAATCCAAATAGAAGGGCTGATGACTGACAGTCCCCACATAGACCGCGCGGCCCTTGCCATAATCATTGATCGTCACCGCCGGCCGGCCGGCATAGAAATCCTTGGCATACGTGGCCACAATCTGGCAGCCGCGCGGCTCGATAATGTCGCACCATAACCAAGCCGGATGCAGGGCGCTGGTGGGGAATGTGCCCCGAAAGGCCAGATGGTTTTCCTCGCCCGGTGCCAGGGTGTCAAATTCCTGCACCTCCAGCCCAAAGACATCGCCCAGCAAATAAGGCAGCCCGCCATCCGGTACCATACTGTTCTCGTCCAGCAACCCGCTGTTGCAGGTGGATACCAGGGTGCCGCCCTGCTCGACATATTGGCGCAGCACCGCGGCCTCCACCTCGCTGTACAGGCGCAGCGATGGCGCAATGATGAGCCGGTACCGGCTTAAATCCTCGTCCGTCCGCACAAAGTCCACCGGCATGTTGCGATCGTGCAAGGCGGTGTAATACAACAGAACGTGATCATGCTGGCGAAAATGCCGGTTGGGCTGAAACGGCAGCTTCTGGGTCCATTCGTTGGCGTGGCTGTAGAGCAGGCCCACCTCTGCCCTGACTTCGGTGCCCTGCAACAAAGGACGCAGCCGCTGCATCTCCTCGCCAATCTGGCAGATCTCGCGGTACACCCGGTTCTCCCCCCGGCCGTCATGCGTCAGCACGCCGCCGTAAAATTGCTCGGTGCCAAAACGCGGCTGCCGCCAATAAAAGTAAAACACCGCATCCGCGCCGCGCGAAATAAACTGGTAGGTGAACAGCCGTGTTACCCCGGGACGCAGCAGCGGATTGACCTCCTGCCAGTTCACCTGCCCCGCCTTCTGTTCAATGACCCAAAAGTTTAACCCCTCTCCGGGCAGGCGGCGATGCCGTTTCTTGAGCGAACGCGCCATGTCAATTTCGCAGGCATTGATGGCTGATCGGGTTTTAACCGTGGCGTAGCTGTCCATGGACACAAAGTCGAGCACTTCGGCCACATCAAACTGGTCATAGTGCCGGCCAAAGATGCGCATGTTGGTGGTGACCGGCGCGTGGGGCGTCAGCTCCCGCAGCAGCTCGGCCTGCATTTTGAGGTAGGCTACGATGGTGTCGCTGGAAAAACGCATCCAGTCGAGCATCAAGCCCGGATGATGGGCGGTGGGCGCCCGCATGGGCATGGGCACCTGTTCAAACGCCGTCGCCGTCTGGCCCCAGAACCGCAGTCCCAGGCATTCGTTGAGGCGCTCCACCGTTTCGTATTTGGCGCGCAACCAATCGTGCCAGTCCTTGCGGGTTTCCGGATTGTAACAAAACTCGGTGGCATGGCCGCCAATGCCGTTGTCAATCTGCCAGGCCAGGAGCTGGGGATGATCTCCCAGCGCCCGGGCCATCGCCGTCACAATTTTGCGTGAGTATTCCCAGAAGACATCGCAGTTCAGGCAGCAGGCATGGCGAGTGCCCTCATGTAACACCAGCCCCTTCTCATCAATCGGCAAAATCTCCGGATGTTTCTGGCTCAACCACAACGGCGGGGCCGCCGTGGGCGTGGCCAGCACGACCTTGATGCCGTGGCGCTGCATGACGTCCATCACCCGCCGCAGCCAGGCAAAATCATATTTTCCCTCCTCCGGCTCGCAGATCCCCCAGGTGAACTCCCCCATGCGCACGGCGTTGATGCCTGCCGCCACCATCAATTCCGCATCGCGTTCCCAACGGCGTTCCGGCTCCTCCGCCGTGCCAGCATAAGGATAAACCCAATGCTCCGGATGATAATCGGCGCCAAAATACATAAGGCTTTGGGTGACTGCTACAAGTTACCCCACCGGCGACAGGCTGACAACCCGAAAGGCGGCGGGCCAATGCCGTTGGCCTGCCTGCCGCTGAAGCCTCCGGTTTTTCCGTTGCGCATTCATTGGGGTAGTATTACGATTAGGACAGTTGTTATGATTGCTTTCTTTAGCGGCTGGCTGGCGGGCACCTTGCATGTGTGGTCCGGTCCGGACCACCTCGCGGCCATTGCGCCGCTGGCCACCCGCTATCCTCAACGGGCCTGGGTGCCCGGCGCCCGCTGGGGCATAGGCCATTCAGCCGGCGTGGCCCTGGTGGGTCTGCTCGCGCTTCTGGCCCGGGAATGGCTCCCCGTGGAGGCGATTTCCCATTGGGGAGAAAAACTGGTGGGGGTGCTGCTCATGGGCATTGGTGTATGGGGGGTGCACAAAGCACATCGGCTGGTGGTTCACGCGCACCCTCATGACCACGGCCACCAGTCCTCCCCCCACGCACATTTGCACGTGCATGAAATCGGCCCGCGATCCCCTGGTTCCCATGGCCATGTCCACGCCGCCATGGGCATTGGGGTTTTGCATGGCCTGGCCGGCAGCTCGCATCTGCTGGGCATTTTGCCCATGCTGGGCATGCGCACCCAATGGGAAAGCGCTCTTTATTTGGCCGCGTTTGCCGCCGGGACCATCCTGAGCATGGCCGTTTTCTCCCTGCTGATTGGCTGGCTGGCCCGACGGTTCCAGCTCTCCAGCCTGAAGGCCTACCGCAGTCTGATGACCTTGTGCGGTCTGGCGGCCTTCGGCATCGGTCTGGCATGGCTCTTCCTCGCCCAAGCTGAGGGTGGACATTAAACCTGCCCGCCGCCCGGCATCATCTGCCAACAGGAGGCGCCGCTGAGAGACTCCACGCAGCCCCCTCAAGGATTGGGCCGCCAGGCTCGAATCCGGTAATAGATTTGGGGTGAGTTTCGTGCGGCAGGATCAATCAACAGAATGGCATTGGTGGTGGGCTGGGCCGGCAGGTTTGTCCACACCGTCCACGGCCCCGCCCCAAGGGGCGAGAGATACTCCACCACATAGGCAATGTCGGGCTGGGCGGTGAATCGCAGAAGCGCACCCTGCGAGGCATTCACAGCGAATCCCTCCACTTTAAGCACACTGCGGGCATCCAACGGATGCGTGCCGCTGAGGTATTCCTCGTAATTGGTGCGACCGTCGCCATCCGGATCATCGTCCCGTCCATGGCCCGGCCCGGAACCCAGGCCGTAGCGGGCTTCCCAGTCATCGGGCAGGCCGTCACCATCCAGGTCCAATCCCGCCACCGAAACCACGGCCACGTCACTGGTGGCCGCCCCGTAGGCGTTGGTGATCACGAGATAATACCCCCCGTCATTAACGCCAGCCTGCAGATTGGTCAGGGTCAGGCTATTGGTGCGCGCCCACAGCAAAGGTTCTCCGCCAGCCCTGTACCACTGGAAGGATAACGGCGCCGTGCCGGCCACGCCAGCCGTCAGGGTGACGTTAGTGCCGGCAGGCGCCGAGCGGCTGAGCGGCTGATTGGTGATCAGCGGCCAGGAAATTACCGTCACATTACAGAGCACACTGGCCCCTGTGCCGGCCAGGTTGGTGGCCGTGATCCGATACACGCCGGCATTGGTGATTTGAATGTTGACGATCCGAAAAACAGGATTGGTCACCTCCGTCACCCGATTTTCCAACACCACCGGCACGCGTTGGAATTGGTAATAAAACGGTGGTGGATAACCCGAAAACACCGGCGCAAACACCACGTCCACCCCGGCAGTGACGGTGAGTGTGGAGGGGATGCCCTGCACCGTGGTGACCCGCCGCATGGGCTGCACCCAGGCCGGGGCGCTGACGCGCGCCCCAACCAAATCCGACACAATCACCCGGTAAGCGCCTTCATGGGCGATTTGCACGTTGGTGAGCGTCAGGGAGGCACCGTTGGCCCCGGGAATGTCCACCCCATCCTTCTGCCACTGATAGCCCAGCGGCCAGGGACTGCTGGCCACCACCGTCAGGGTCACGTTGCCGCCCACCAAAACATTGGTGCTGAGGGGCGGTTGGACGATGGAGGGCAGAGATAAGACCGCCAAGGCGGCCGCTTCGCTCAGCGTCACACCATGCGCGTTGGCAGCGCCCACCGAGTAATTGCCCTGTTGCGCCAGGCTCACATTGGTGAGGGTGAGCAGGCCGCTGGTGTTGGTGGCAATCACGGTGCCCTTATAGCGCCAATAGTATGTAATCGGCCCCTCACCCGTGGCCGTGGCCGTGAAAACGGCCGTACTACCCTCCACCACCGTCTGGCTTTGCGGTTGGAGCGTGAAGACGGGCGCGGCCCCCATCAGCGGCCCACCTGCCCACCGCGGCCAGGCCGCCCGCCAGTTGGCCGGATCATTGGCGTAGGCGCTCAAATCAATCCGCTGCAGAGATGCGCCAAAACCATCGGCGCCACCGGGCCACGGAGCGTTGTCGCGGTAGCTCACCTGCTCCACCATCATTTCCCCCCGGAAACCTGTGGCAAATTCGATGGGCGCCTTGAGCTCCACATCTTCGCCGGAATTGTCCAGCTTGCCCGCGTACGCGCCCAATATGGGCATCTCAGGCGGCACACCGTATTTCTGGCGAAAAGCAGCCAGCTCGCCCGGGTTGTTAACAGGATTAAAATTGACCAGCATCAACCGCCCCCGTGGTGGCAGCCAGACGTTGGTGGGAAACACAAAATCCACCCCCCCGGAAATGCGCCAGGTATTGGTAGGTGAGGCCGGATCAAACAATAGAACAGGCTGGGAGGTTATATTGGCCAGAACAATGTACTCCTCGCGGCTGTTGTCGTTGGTGCCAAGGTCTGGCGGCCGATACATGATTTCGGCAATCACCACCGGCCCCACTGCCGGCCCGGCGTTGGCCTCTCCCAGCGTGACGCGCGCCTGCCGGACAAAGTGCTCCGCGCCCGTGCTGGTCACATGCCGTCCCCAGGACACGCCAACCTCGGAGCCGCGGAAGTTAAAGCCATGGTAATAACCACTAAGCTGTCCTTGCGGGTTGGCACTGAACAAGCCCACCGCGCCACCACTGCCGCTCCACGTCAGCCCTCCCATACCGGAGATCAATTCGCTCTCCATCACCACCCGGAAGCCGCCGGGGGGGATTATGGAATTGGACGGGAATTGGAATTTGAACGGCTGGTTGAGATCGTCTGTCAGCCACCAGCCGCTGATGTCGGCCGGTGTGTCCCCCAAATTGGCCAGCTCCACCGCCCGCACCTGGCCGGGGCCGGAATGCGCCAGCACCTCGTTGACGACCACCGCCGGAAACAATGGCGGCGCCAGATTCGGGCCACCCGGCGAGCCGTTAAACGCGCCACTTGGCCGCCAATTGGCGCGGTTATCCCATAGCGAGGCCGGCGCGTTTTCATCCACCACCACCAGCGAAAACCCATAGCCATCTGTGATGGGATACCATCCATCGCCATAGCCAAAACGTTGAATGGTGCGGCCGGCGGCATCCACCAGGTGCAGCGTCTCGCCGGCGTTGCTGAGCTGGCCCACATACACACCGGCCACCGGCGTCTGGGCGCCATAGCGCAGGGTAAAAGCCGCCCGATTTCTGACCAGCACCAACCGGGCGCCGGGCGCCAGCGTACCCGCTTCGAATTGGAAGCTGATGCCCTCAATGAAGCGCACACCGGCGAGCGCCACCGTCTGGGTGCCTACATTGCGCAACTCCAGATATTCAAACAAATCGGCGTCCGTAAATCCGGCCGCCTGTTCGGCCGCCGTGGGAGGCGCCGGATGATACATCAACTCGGTAACACGCAGCGACGGCAGCTCCGGCGTGAGGAAGTCCGCCTCGAGCAACGCGCTCCAAACATTGTTGACCAGGGCGCGCGCCTTGACGCGCACGCTGCCGGTCAGTGGAATGGGCGCGGTATAGGCGGCCGCCGTCGGGGATACCGCGCCGCCCACCAGGCGCGGATCGCTCCCATCCAGCGTGTAATACACCACCCCGCTGGGGTTGTTCAAACTGATGGCCAGCGGAAAGCCATTGGTCACGTAACCCCCGTGACGGTTGAAACCGGGGGCATTCACGGCGGGATACAAACCGTCCGTCTTGAGCTGCGCCAGAACCACGTCGGCCCGGGTGGGGAAAATGGTGTTGGGCACGGCGTTGACGGCATTAATCCAGTCCGTCTCGCCATACGGCGGCTCCCGTGGGGCCGCATCCCCCCAGCGCGCAGAGTAGGCGCGAATGGCCTTGGTAATTTGACTGGCCTTGCGCCACCAACGGTTGGTGCAGGCTGAAAAGGTCAAGGCCCCGTTGTTGAAGAAATGCTTCTGCACGTGATCGGCAAAACGGAGGCGGTACTCCGGATTGTTCATCAAATCCTCATGCATGTACTGCGGATTGGAATAGGTGAAATTGCCCACATTCGAGCCGCTAATGCCGCTCCATGGCCCGGTGCGGTCCACCTGCCAACTCGGCGCGCCCAAGGTGTGCTCGCAGTCGCTGTTGAAGAAAATCCAGCCCCGCTCCGGGTTGTTGCGATTCTTCATCGCAAACCAGTTGTTGGGCCGGGTGTTCGAGAGAAAGGCCGACAGCGTGGCATCCCCGTCCCCGGAATAGAAGATGCCAATCATGTAATCAATCAGGTTGTCCACATCCAGCATCACCGGCAGCGAGGGGTTGCGTGTGCCATCCGGGTTGCGCCCCAGGATGCGGAAATAATTGGAGTTGGAGGGATTGCCCGGCACCGAGCGCACCATCACCCACAAGTTGGACCAGGAGGTCATATTGCCATCGGTGACCTCCGTGACAAAATTCCCCACATGGTTGGCGCACTTGACCACATCGTAATCCTCCTTCCGGCCCCCCAGATAAATCTCGCCATAGGAGGCCTCCGGGCGCTCGTCCGTTTCATACAAGCCCCAGTACTGGCCGTTGAGGTAAAGATGATAATACCGGGAGCGGCGATAGGGCTGGCCCATCGCCCCCAGGGTTTCCCGGCACCACACCTCGCGCACCATGGTCTCGTAAAGGCCATTGCTGCCCGTCTCCCGCGGCCAGGAGTAATTCTGGCTCGTGCGCAGGTCAAAGGTGTCGAACTCCTGGGCGCCTTCGTCCTCAAACAGAGGATATCGCAGACGGCCCAACCCATAATCCCGCCGGAAAAACACCCGGAAGGAATGTTTGACAAAGTTGGCGTTGCGACTGTAACCGCCGCGAATGCGCAGACCGCACGGCGCCTGAAAACGTCCCGGCACTGCATTGGTCGGATCCAGCAACTCAATGGAGCTGGGCCGCTCCCATTCCTCCCCATGCCCGTCGGCATTGGCATAGATGCCGATGACCGGATCAAACAAATTGGGCAGCTCGGTTACAATCGAAAGGGTGGGGATTTGGGTGAGCGCCTCACGCCATTGCTCTCGGGTGTACTTGCTCACCACTTCGGGATCCATCCCATAATCCACCCGATTCCGCCCCCAACTGGCGGGGAAATAGGGCGGCGGCCGGCCATCGGGCGACTGATAAATCACGTCATCCAAAAACAGGTAGGTGTGCGTGTCCACATTGGTGGGCCGGTAGCCTGCCTTGAACGCCCGCGCCCGCACCACCGTGGTGTTGGTGATGGTGAGCGGGCCGGTGTACAGCATCCCTTTCCCCGGCGCCGGCTCATCGCCATTAAAGGAGTAATAAATCTCCGCACCAGGGGTGGCCGAGGTGATGGACAAGGTGAATGGCTCAAAGAAAAATCCCCGGTTCACGCTGAACTTGGTGTCCGCCACCTGTCCATAATAGAAATCCGAGTTGTTCTGCGTCCCCGGTGTGGCATCCACCAGCCAGGCGTAGCTGGATACGACGGTATGCTGCAGCTCCAGGACAGGCACCATGAGAAAGTCTCCATTTTGGGCGGAGACATTCATCGCGTGAATCGCCAGCCAGTTGGTGCCCGGCACCAGCAAACCGGCCTGGGCACTAAGGTCAAACGTCTCCTCCAGCCGGGCCGCAGGCAGGGTGCGATTGGTCACGGCGGCGCTGTTCCAGTCCAGTACCGCCGGCGCGTTGGCGCGCGCCACTTCCACCCCATTGAGGTAGGCCACAAAACCATCATCATAGCGCAGCCGCAGCCGCAACCGCTCCACCGCCTGCTGCGGAGACACGACAAACGGCAGACGCAAAAAGGCCGAGGCATTTACCCCCAACATTTGCGGTTGCACATCCGTTTTAAGGTACAGCCCGAAATCCGTTCCCAACATCCCTTCCACCACCACCTCCGCCAGAGAGAGAACATTGGGTTCATCGGCATTCCCCTGGCCGCCCGAGCCGGACAAATCGGGATCCGGAATCCGGATCACCCGCACCATCCGGCCCAGCACCGGCTCGCCGTTCAACGCCACCACATCCACCGTGATACTCATGGGGCCGTTGGGATAGGTGTAGCCGGCGTTTTCCGGATTCAGCAACGGCGATTGCCAGTTGGTGACAATGCCGGACACATTGGTGGACAGGATGAGCACCCGAATATCCCGCAAACGGGACTGGCAGCAGGAGGAGCGGTTGTAAAGGATGACCCGCGAAATGGCAAAATGATTGGTGAGGGTGACCTGCCAGAACGGCGCGGAATCCGCCGACGTGGTATGGGTAAAATCCGAAGTGCTCCCATTAATGGCCAGGCTGGCGCTGTAGGAGCTGAGCGTCGTGCTCTGCGATGCCGTGCCGCTTAGCGCCACATTGGCCGCCACCCCGCTGCCTTTGTTGGTATCATAGCCTACGGCGGCAGGCACGGCACCGGTAAACCACAGTCCGGACGGCACAAAGTCCGGCATCGCCCAGCGGTTGTCCCATTGCCCGGCGCTGGCGGGAATAAGAATCTGCGGCACGGAGCGGTCCAGCAACGATGCCACCATCACCCGCCGGGCAATACCATAGGAAATATCCTCCGATTGGGGGGGATAGGTGGGCACAAAGCCATGCACCACCGCTTGACCATCCGTCAGCGCCAGAAACTCACCCTCCGCCGCCAACTCGAAATTGGCATGCAAGCGCGCCGCCGGGTTGCGCCGGTTTTTGCCCGAGGCAAAAACCAGCAGATAACCATCGGCCGGCAACACCATTTCTGGAAAAGCCCACTTGCGCAAATGAGCCGGATCGTCCGTCAGATAATACCCGCCCAGCGAAACGGCATTGGTGGTGAGGTTGTGCACCTCAATCCAGTCCGGAAAATCTCCATCTTCATCGGCCAGCACGCGGTTGTTGCTGGCCATAAATTCGGAGATTTCCAACGAAGGAGCAGCGGGCTGTGCGGTTGTCACTAAAACGTAACACACCGCCCCGATCACAACGGCGAGGCGTCTCATAGCAGATTGGTTGCCCCTAATAAAACATCCATCCCCGCCAGTGGCAACTGCTTTCCGCCATTTCAAGCGGCCGGCACCAGTGCCAAGGGGTGGTCGTGATCCAAGTGAGCCGCGCACACCGCAAAAAACTCGGCCCGTGTTTTCGCCCGCCGGCTGTCGTGCAAAAATGCCGCCGCCTCCGGCAGCCCCAACCCCACCTGATTGCTGAACTTCTTAAGTGCCTGCACCTGACATGCTTCGCTCACGTTTGGGGTGGACGTGGCCTCGTCCAAAGCATGCAAATAGGCCAGCACTTCGCGCCCTCTCGGGAAAGTGACCGGCCGCCCCGCCAAATGCTCACGAATTTGCCGAAAAAGCCAGGGATTGCGAATGGCCCCGCGCCCCAACATCACCCCGCGCGCACCGGTCTGCTGCAGAACCCGCGCGGCATCAGCGGGGCTGAAAACATTGCCGTTGGCCAGCACGGGGCACGGCATCACGGTGGCCGCTTGGGTAATCAAATCATAACGCACCACTCCGCCGTAGCCATCGGCCACCGTCCGGCCATGCACCGTCAACAAATCCAAACCGTGCCGCGCAAAGATGGGCAGCAACGTTTCAAACTCCGCCGCGTCCGCAAACCCCAGCCGCGTCTTCACGGTCAAGGGAAGCGTGATGGCCTCGCGCAGCCTGCCCAGGATCAGGTCCACCCGCTGCGGCTCCCGCAGCAGCCCCCCGCCGGCGCACTTGCGATAAACCACCGGCGCTGGACAGCCCAAATTGAGATCGATCCCCGCCACCGGATGCCGGGACAGGGCCTGTGCGGTGCGGATCAGGGCGGGAATGTCATTGCCAATCATTTGCGCCAGCATCGGCCGGCCGGTGGGGTTTTCATCCACGCACCGCAGAATGTCTTTCTCCGGCCGCGAGGACGCATGGACCCGGAAATATTCCGTCACATACAAATCAGCTCCACCATATTGATGCAACAGCCGGATGAACGGCAAGGTGGTCACATCCTGCATCGGCGCCAGCGCCAGCACAGGCGTGCCCCCTCGCCACAAGGCGCGAAATGATTCCACCGGACTCATGCGCGGCTCATCCTGCCGTTGTCCCGGGCGCGGGGGAGTTTTTACACCGGGCCAGCCACAAGCCAAAGGCGGTCAACAAGCCATTGACCAGCAGCAATTCGTTGCTGAACTGGTAGCCTCCCAACCACCGCGGGCCGAAAACTTCCAGCACGTAACATACCACCGGCGGCAGCAGACAGGCCAGCGGGGTCCACCGATCCTCCACGCGCATTGGCGTGAACAACCCAAAGAAAAACAGGCCCAGCAATGGCCCATAGGTGTAATTGGCCAGCTTCAACACCAGCAAGATCACCTCCCGCGCGTTCAAGGCCTTGAAGGTCAAGATCACCAGCAGCAGCAGCAGCGCGAAAAAGACATGCACCTGATGCCGCAGGCGCGTTTTATACGCCTCATCCCACTGCGGCCGCCGGTCCATGTCCAGGATGTCAATGCAAAAACTGGTGGTCAGCGTGGTCAGCACCGTATCCGCGCTGGCAAAGGTGGCCGAGGTCAGTCCGATGATGAACATCAATCCCGCCAGCAGGCCCAAATGCTGCAGCGCCAGCAGCGGAAACAGATGATCCAGATTGGCCGGCTTCGCAATGCCTTTGGCATCGGCATACGCATGCAGCAGCGCCCCCAGGCACAAAAATGCCAGATTGACCACCATCACAATCAGCGCAAACCACCGGATGTTTTTCTGCGCCTCGGGCAGGGTGCGCGCGCTTAGGTTGCGCTGCATCATATTTTGATCCAGGCCCGTCATGCACACCGCCACCACGATGCCGCCAATGAACTGCTTGGGGAAAAAGGTCTTCGCCTGCCAGTCCCAGAAAAACACCTGGCTGTAACGCCCCTCCCACAGGTTGGACCACACGGCGCCCACGCCCCAATCCAGTTGCCGGGCAATCAGGACAATCGAGAGAAACAGCCCCAGCAGCAGAAATGACGATAGAAAGGTGTCGGTCCACACAATCGTTTTGATGCCACCCTTGAACGTGTAGGCCATCATCAACAAAATCATGAAGGCCACCGTGGCGGCAAACGGCACGCCCCATTGATCCAGCACAAAATGCTGAATCACCCCCGCCGTCAAATACAACCGCGCTGCCGCGCCCAATAGACGCGAGACCAGAAAAAAGGTCGAACCCACTTTTTGCGTGCGCGGCCCATACCGCCCGAATAAGTAGGAATAAATCGAGGTCAGATTCAGCCGGTAATACAACGGCAACAACACCCCGGCAATAATGAGGTAGCCCAGGGCGTAACCCATGACCATCTGGAAATAGCCAAATTGTTGCAAACCCACCTGGCCCGGCACCGAAATAAAGGTCACCCCGGACAGGGATTCCCCAATCAGACCAAACGCCAGGATATACCACGGCGACTTGCGCTCCCCAAGAAAGTACGCATGGGCGCCGGCCTGCCGGCTTGTCCGCCAGGCAATGGTCACCAGCACCACAAAAAACACCCCGATGCAGCCCAGAATCAGCGCGGGCGTCATGCCGCGCAATCAAACGGATTCACCGCCCCCCTGCCAAGCAATTATTTGCATTTTTCGGTGGGGAGCGCACCCTGGCCCCCTCGTCCCCGCCCTGCCCCCCTCTCCGCGCTACTTCACCACCTCATGCTCACGCACCAGCCGCACGCTGCCATCCCCAAAACCCGCATGGGACCGCCCCCGAGTATGCCGATGCGCCAGCCGGTCACTCGGGTGCCCCGGCAGGCAGGCGCCGTCATTGGGATGCTCCTCCTCAAACACCACCACCGTGGCGGCGGGCTTCCCTCCGGCCACCGCGGCCAGGTGCAGGTGCATGTTCATCGTATAACTAAATTGATACTGCCGATGCCGCGTGTCCAAATCGCGCGGGCAGGCCATGGTGCGCGAGGAAATCTCCCCCAGCCACGGCGCCAGGGCGCTCTGCTCAATGCGGCGGCCCGGCTGCCAGTGCAGCCAGTCTTGCGGCAACTCATCCCCCAGCTTGCCGCAAGCGGGATACTGGGAATGTTCCGCGGCATAATTCTGAAACGCCACCGCCAGCCGCCTCACATTCATGGAGCAGACCGTCTCCTTGGTGCGCTCGCGATTCAGTGAAACGAAGGCCAGTATCACCATCCCCAAAATGCCCAATACCAGCAACACCAGCGCCACCTCGGCGCGGCTGGCGCCCAGCACCCAACGCTTTACGGTGTGGTCGTGGTGGGGTCGCATCTTTCCCTAAGGCCGCGCCGGCACACTGGTGTGCTCCACCAGCCAGCGCATGTCCCGATCCGTTGGCGGCGTATAAAACGGCACGCCGCTCAGGTGCACCCCTGGCCGCAAAGGCGGCTGCGTCGTGGCCTCCTGCCACTTCTTTTTGTCCACGTGCCCGTCGGCAAATGACACCACCGCCGCCCCTTCGTGGTATTGGGCCGGCGTGTCAATGATCGCGTACCGGGCCGCCATGGCCACCGCAAAGTATCCGTCATTGATTGAATCCTCCCGCTCCTCAATAAACACCCACATCCCCGCGGGGTTGGGGATTTGCGCCGAGCGCCGAAACGTCACGTAGTTGGTATCCTGCCACACGCCGGAACCGTTCATGTAGGCGTTCATCGCCACCGTGCGCGTGCGCGGCAAATCCACCCCGTCAATTCGCACCGTGCTGCGGTCGTGCGCGCATTTGTAGAGCTGCGGATTTCGGGTATAAGGCCCCAACGACCCAAACGGACGGTACTTCGCGCCCACGAGCAGCTCCGTGTCCACGGACTGCCGCTTGTCCCCCTGCTCGTTGTCCAGCCGCAGCCAGCCCGCCACCCAACTGGGATGTTCGGCGCTTTGCCCTGCGCCCGGCTGGTCATTGTTGGGGGGCAACTCGTGATGATCCACCTCGTACATCTGCCACGCCACTTGCAACTGCCGCAGATTGTTCAAACACCGCACCGTGGCCGCCCGCCGTTTGGCCGCCCCCAAAGCCGGCATCACCAGCGCCGCCAACAGCGCCATGATGCCCACCACCACCAGCAGCTCCACCAACGTGAAGCCCCGCCGCCATACCCGTGGACACCGCCGTTTCATGGCGTCGAACGCATCTGCCGAAAAAGTTGGGCCGCCGCCAGCACCAACAGACCGTTGCGAATTACCGTGATCACCGATTCTAACAGCGACCCGCCCGTGCTGTAATGGTAACCCGGAAAAATGATGGGGGTGATAAAAGCGGCCACCGTGATCAACAGCAGCGGCGGCGTCCAAGGCCCCAGTGCCGCCACCGCCACCACCACGGCCAGCCAGATCAGGTACTGCGGACTCAAAATGATGTTGAACGCCACAAACGCCAGCAACGGCAACAGCAGCGTTTGCGCCAGCTCCGGCAGGCTCAAGCCTTCCTTGGCCCGCTGCGCCCGCCAACAGGCCGCCGCCACGCCGGCCAGTGTCGCCACCACGAACACCGCCCGCGCTACCGGGAATAACCGCTCCGCCACCGGCCCCGTCACCTCCAGCCACGCTTTGATCGAACGATATTCCGCGGCCCATAACCCCAGATGTTTCCCCAGCCAGATGACCGACGCAAACAGGCTCTCCACCTGCAGGCCGCGTTCAGCGTGAAAGCCCAGGAAACGCCACCAGGGCAGCCCCAGCCCCAAAAGCACCAGCGGCGCAGCCCCCGCCGTCAAACCCAGGACAAACGGCCTGAGCCGCCCCGTCCGCCACGCCAGCACCACCAAGGGCGGCACCCACACCACCGGATACAGCTTGGCCCCGATGGCCAACATCAACAGCACACCCGCCAGGCCCTGCCGCTGACGCCACCATGCCAGCAACACCCCCAAACACAAGGCTGCCGGGATCAGGTCGTACCGTTGCAGATAAAAAAAGTGGTTCGGCGCCGTGCACAGGCAAAACACCACCAGTGGCAGAAACATCCGGGCCGTCGGCGCATACACCGCCGCCGCTGGCCCCTCACCTGGTGACGCGGCAGCCTCCTGCTCCCGCCACCAACGAAACACCATCCACAGCAACAGTCCTTTTACCAGCCAGTCCACCAATAGCATTTGCGCTGAGAACGCGGCCAAATGACCGCGCTCGCCGGACTGCAACGCCGTCACCAGAAAAAACGGCACGGCATAAGGCGGGTACTCCAGCACATAATCGCGGTAAGGCAATCGCCCGTCCAAGGTATTCAGTGCCACCTTTTGGTATAATTGAACGTCCGCATGCGGATTATGCCGTAATCCGCGAAACAACTCCGCCACCACCACCAAGCTCAAAAAGCCCACCAAAAAAAATATCCAAAAACGCCGCGGGTCCGACATCACCTCCACCACCACTCGCCCCGCCGCCCAACGCGACAACAATGCTTGCGGAGATTCATCCACTGCCACTTTGTCTGGTGATCCTTGCTCGTTCATGTCCAATTAACCCGGTTTCAAGTAGCACTTGCGCTCCGCATTCTCCCTTTGGCGTCTTGCCGAATGGCATTCCCCCTCAACTCGCCCAGCGATTATGCACGTACAACGCCGTGAAATACAACTGCAACGTCCCCATCAGCGCCACCAAATACCACAAAACCCACCGCGCCAGTCCCTCCCGCAAATACACCGCCAGCCCGATAAACATCGGAAACGCCATCATCATCAGTCGCGGATACGACCAGTAGATATGCGTCAGCCCAGGCACCCCTCCCACCAGCAGCGCATACGCAAAATACCGCTCGTCCAGACGCCACACCAGCACCAGCGCCTGCGCAAACAGCACATAATGCAACCGGTCCACCGCCGAGGTCAGGCCCCCGTGAAACTCGCCGATGTTCAGCAGCCC
>JAOAIT010000069.1 GCA_026414565.1 Verrucomicrobiia bacterium | reverse complement strand
GCGTACAAGTTGCCCGCCTTGTCCGCCGCCAACACCGGCAGATCGCGGCGGCCGGAAGAGAGGGCGCGGCCCAGGGAGCGCCATTCGGACGGCATGCCCACGCGTTGGTGTACGGTGCCATTGCCGCTAATGACATAGAGGGAGCCGTCCGCCAGGGCCAGGCCGCTGGGGGCTTCCAGGTCATCGTCGCTGATGCCGCCGCCGGCCCAGTTCTGGCCGCCGTCGGTGGAAACGCGGTACGCGCAGCGGGTGGGCGCGCCGTGCCGGTACACCAAATGCACCGACTGATCCTTGGGACTGACAAAGACATGGCTGTACACATGATCGTTTTGGCCCTTGGGCAGGCCGCCCGCCACATCGGGGTCCGGCAGGCTCACAAACTGGTCTGTGCCCGCCCGGCGCAAGCGCAACCCCAGCCAGCCGCCCTGCGCGCCGCCGCGGCGGCAAATGTAGATGTTGTCCCTGGCGTCAATCGCCATGGCAGTGTCGCGCTCGACGCCCGGATCGAGCGTTTTCCAAGCGCCATTCTCGCGCCACGCATAACCGCCATCCACCATCACGTGCGGCTGCCGGCGGGAGTCCACCACCACTTCGGGGTCGCTGCGGTGCGGACTCTTTGCACGCAGGCCGGTTGCCTGCTCCGGCGCCCAGGCCGACGCCCCGGCGGGGCGATGCCGGTAGTAAAGCGCGCCGTCGCGCACATAGACCAGATGCAGGCCCCCCACGGCATCCGCGGCCAGGTCAGGATAGGCGCCGTCACCTACCCGCTCCGGCTGCAGGGCGGGCACGGCGCCAGCCAAGGCAGCGGGCAAGAAAACAACAAGACAAAAACGGACCAGGGGAAGGTGGTGTAAGGAGGATCTCATAGGGCGCATGTTGTGGTGGACTCAGGGAGTCCAACGATACATCACGTTCTTGGTGTAACCGTCGTCCTCGATGAAAATCAGGTACTCGCCGTTGGCGCGGCGGAAAACATTCAGGCTGTGCACCATGTCCTGCAGGGCGTCCATCGGCACCGCCCCGGTACGGAGGCCGTCCGGTTGCAGGTGCCCCAGGTAACGCCGGTCACGCTTGTCGAATACCATTACCGTGCCCGGCGGCATTTTGCGCGAGGGCAGTTGCCCGGCATAAACTACGAAAACAAAGTCACCCTCCACCGCGAAATCAAACGGCTCGTAGGATTCGTGCCCGCCCCTGCCTTTTTCGTGCGGCAACACCTCGTGCCACGCCAGCCGGCGCTCGCCGTGCCAGGCGTCAAAGCGCGCCAGGTTCGGCCCCATGGGCTTCCAGTGCTCCGCCCGGGCCTCCGCGGTGGAGCCGCCCAGGTACATTGTGTCCGTGGCGCGGTCATACACAATGCGCCGCAGCTCAGTAAATGGGGCGGGCACAGGAAAGCTCTTGCGCTCCGCCGGCCGGTACACCGGCACGCCATTAGCTTGAACTTCCGCCAGCGGATAGTGGAAAATCCCGCCGCGCAACGGCGCCTGCCACACGCCACCGTTGGGTTCCACAAACCAGCCCCGCGTCTCGCCGGACGGACTGGGCGCGCTCTCGCCGGTGTCCTTGCGCCCGTTGCCGTTCACGTCCACCCACAGCTCTTTGGTGCTGAAGTGCGCGCAAAACACGGCGATCTCGCCCTCGCGCCGCGGGTCCAGGCGGAAGACGTACAGGTTGCCGCCATTCATGTCGGGCATGAACAGATACGCCTGCCCCTGCACCACGCGATGCCACCCCCCGCCAATGGCCGCTGACTTCAGGCGCGGATCCTCCGGGTATTTCTCGGGATGCAGGGTGATCGCCGCCAGCGACCACTGTTGTCCCGGCGGCCGTGACAAATCGAGGGTGTACCGGTATTTGCTGCCAAACAACACCGTGCCGTCGGTGGACCGATCCACGTCCACCGTGTCGAGCCATTCGGTGCTCATCACCCGCCAGTTCAACCGGCCGTTGGGGGCGTAGCTTTGAATGATTGCCGTGCCGCCGTGCGTGCCGGCATACGGACCGCAGGCCACATACACGTTGCCCTGCGCGTCGCCGCCCACGCCGATCGGCGCGATGAACCGGCGATCGCCAAATGCGCCCGGTGTGCGGCCGCCAAACACTCCGCCTGCCTCACCCAGGGTCCGCTCCAACTGCGGGGTGCGGTCCAGTTGCCGGTAAATCAGCACCTGCCGGTTGGTGCCGGCATCGGCCACCAACAAGCGCTGGCCGGGGGTGATCGCCACATCCGCCGGCACCACGCCCGCCGGCAGCTTCACCACCTGCGGCAAAGCCCGGCCCTGCGCGTCAAAGCGCCGCACTACTTTGGCGTCGGTGTCAATCACCCACACGTTGCCGGAGGCGTCCGCGGCCAGCTCCCCCGGCGCAGGGGCCGGCCATTCGCTCACCGGTTGCAATTCCACGTCAAACACGCGCACGCGGCCGTCGGCGCAGGCCACAACAACGCGGTCCTCAGTGGCGGTAACGCCGCGAATTTTCACGCCAATTTCCGCCCGCTTCTCAGTCGTGCGCGCAGCAATATCTGTGCGGTCACGGCGGGCCAGGTTGGTGCCCATCACCTTGCCGTCGTGATCGCCCGGGCCGCTTTTGCCGGTGGCAAAAAAGACGTACCGGGAATTGGCGGCGATGGACTCGCCCACCAGGCGGTCAATGCCGCCGCGTTTCCAATGCGCGGTTTGCTGCACCAGCCGACCGTCCTTGAACGCGGCGATGTTTCCCCGGTGCTCCTCCCAGCCGACCGTCGTATAGACCGTCCCGTCGGCGGTCACACAAATGTCCTGCACGTCCTGCGGCACCCAGCCGGCGTCGCCACCGGAAAAGGTGTTGCCGATCCATGAGACGGTGTAGCGCAAGGGCGCGGGTGCGTTGGTCTCCGCGCCCAGCACAGCCAGGCCGCAGATCAGCAACCCCCCGCTTAGCCAAGCCAAAGCAGCCAAAATGCTCCGATCGAATGGTTTCATTGCGTCCTATTTTTGCGGTTAACGCTGCTTTCCAACACCAACACCCAGTCATTGCCCGGCTGTTCCTCGCCGGGCGGGTCAAAAAGGCGGCGTCCCTGGTTGTCCACCTCGCCCAGCTCCGTGTATTGGCCGGTGCGCGGATCAAACCACAAGGCCCGCACCCGCTCGCCCGGGATCTTGCCCATCTGGATTTCCAAGGTGCGGCCCGTGGGCGTGTAGGCCATGGCATAACCCTGCCCGCGCAGCGCCAGACACATTTCCCACGGTTTGGTTTGCTCGAAGGCCAGCAGGGACAAGTCGGGCTGCTGCGTGAGGAAAGGCCGCGATTCGATCAACTTTCGCAAGTACCCCATCTGGCGGGCGCTGGGGGCATCCAGGGCTTCGTACCAGTACGCTTTTGGCTTCCATTCACTTGCATATTTGGGTGAGTGCATCTGCCAGATGCTGTGATGCCCATAGGTATGTCCCGCCGCCCCGGCAAACACTGCCCAATACCCCGCCCGCCGCGCGTCGTCGTCGGTGGCCATCGTGGGCGGGCGTCCGTGCCGCACCCCGGGGTAACTGCTCTCCAGGTCAATCACCGGCCGGGTGGGCTTCATGGTGTAGGCATGCTCGACCAGCAGCCAGTTCATGGCCCAACGCCCGTGGCCGGATTGCAGGGCGTGGAAATCCAGCCATGGCTCGTCATTGAGAAACCAGGCCGTGCTGCCCGGCCCGCTGGTATGATAGGTCATCAGCACCTTGGAGTAATCTTCCGCGCCGCTGACGCCCACCGCGATGCCGCGCGCCATCGCCCGCCAAATCGCCTTGGCCGCGTCGGTGGGCGAGGCCTTGTCGCCGCCCAAAATCCAAATGATGTTGGAGTGCTCCTTGAACCGCCCGCCGATGAAGCGCCCGTAGGCCTCCGCATTGGTCACGTTGAAGAAGCCGTCCACCAGGCCGTTTTGCCAGTCGGATATCACGTATTTGCCCCACGTGGGCAGCAACCCCACATACAACCCGTGCTCGGCGGCCAGCCGCAACACCCGCTCCACATCGTCCCAATAATCATTGTCTGGGCCGTCCTTGACGATGGGCCGGTCCGGTCGCTGCGGTTCGATGGGGAAATGGCCGAAAGCGTTGGGCTGATCAAAGCGCAGCTCGGCCAGCACCACCGTTTGAATGACCGTAAAACCCTTGTCGCGCCGGTCGGCAAAGTAGCGGCGCATCTCCGCCTCATTCAAATCATGAATCAACTGCCAGGCGGTGTCGGCCAGCCAGAAAAAGGGCCGGCCTTCAACCGTGACCAGAAAGCGTTGGTTGTCGCTCACGCGCAATGCAGGCAGCGGGGCTGCCATGGCCCCAGCCGCCACCAGCATGGTCAGCGCCAGAAGGCCCGCCCGCCCCAAAAGGAATGGAGCATTCATCGTCCTGAACTGTTGATCAGTACCACGCCCGGCATCCGGGCCCTTACCCGGCTTCACTTTCATAACCCGAGCCAAATAATGCAAGGAGTGGGTTTCATTTTCGTGCGGCCACCCTATCGCCTGAATCCCAGGCGTTTCTTCCTGTCTTGAAGCCCAAAACTCCCAGCATCCTAAGTTGCCCCCTGCCAAGGGTTGGTTGGGCAATGCCTCAGATAATTAGCCTTCGCAACTCACTTGGCATTCCCTGCCGGGCCGGCGGCGCCGGACCGGTTCTCTCAATCCCGTTGGTTGGCGCGGATAACCACGCGCGTTTCCCCTGCCGGCGCGGGCAGGCGTTGCTCGCCAACCCACTGGCCATTCAAGCGCGCATTCCAGCGCCCGCCAAAACTGGCCGCGTACAAGTTGCCCGCCTTGTCCGCCGCCAACACCGGCAGATCGCGGCGGCCGGAAGAGAGGGCGCGGCCCAGGGAGCGCCATTCGGACGGCATGCCCACGCGTTGGTG
>JAOAIT010000068.1 GCA_026414565.1 Verrucomicrobiia bacterium | reverse complement strand
GGGGGCGGGGGCGCAAGTGGATCCGACGGCGGCGGTGGGGCCTTATTGTGTGGTGGGGGCGGGGGCGGTGATTGGGCCGGGGAGCATTTTGGAGAGCCATGTGCATGTGGGCGAGGGGGCGGTGGTGGGGGGCGAGTGCCGGTTGTTTCCGCAGGTGACCCTTTATCCGGGGGTGCGGCTGGGCCAGCGGGTGCGGGTGCATGCGGGGACGGTGATAGGGTCGGACGGGTTTGGGTATGTGCTGGATGAGGGGCGGCATGTGAAGGTGCCGCAGATTGGGACGGTGATCATCCATGACGATGTGGAAATTGGGGCGAATGTGACGATTGACCGGGGGGCGCTGGGGCCGACGGTGATTGGGCGGGGGACGAAGATTGATAATTTGGTGCAGATTGCGCACAACGTGACGATCGGCGAGCATTGCATCATTGTGGCGCAGGTGGGGATCGCGGGGAGCACGTCGCTGGGCAACTACGTGGTGCTGGCGGGGCAGGTGGGGATAGCGGGGCATTTGAAGATTGGCAACCAGGTCACGGTGGCGGCGCAGTCGGGTGTGATGCATGACATTCCCGACGGGCAGAAGTGGCTGGGGAGCCCGGCGCAGCCGGATCGGCAGACCAAACGGCAGCTCATTGCGATCACCCAGTTGCCGGAGCTGATGCGGCGGGTGCGCGAGCTGGAGCAGAAGCTGGAGCGGCTGGAGAAACTGGAGGCGGGCGCGGGGACGGCCGCATCCACCCAAACCCCCGGCTAACGCATGGAAGGGTCATCCACGGTGCCGGACAAGCTGAAGGCCTTTGTGCAGGCGTGGATCATCACCATGGTGGGGGTGCTGGTGGCGGCGCATGTGGTGGACGGGATTCAGTATGAGGGGTGGGTGGATTTGGTGGTGGCGACGCTGCTGCTGGGTTTGTTGAACGCGTTTGTGCGGCCGATTTTGATGTTGCTGTCGCTGCCGTTGCTGCTGCTGACTCTGGGATTGTTCACGCTGGTGATCAATGCCGGGCTGCTGTGGCTGGTGGGCGAGCTGGTCAAGGGATTTCAGGTGGCCGGCTTTTGGGCGGCGTTCAAGGGGGCGCTGGTGATTGCGGTGCTGAGCCTGCTGCTCAACAGTCTGACGAGGACGGGCAGCACGCGGGTGCGTTTCAGCGGGAGGCGGCGTCCGGAGAATCGCGGCGGGGGCGATGACCGCGGCGGGCCGGTGATTGATGTGTAAAAAGGATGGGGGTTGTCGGCTGGTGGCGGGGGCCGCGCCGGGTGATGAAGGCTGGGCGGGCGCGGGATTATGTGGAGGTCAGGCTTTGACGCCGCGGAGGTCGGGTTCGAGTTTTTTGCCTTCCTTGATGAGGGCGGCGAGGGTCAGTTCGGTCTGGCGATAGGCGGCTTCGCGGCCGAGGACGGCGGTGAGGTTGGAGCGGACGGAGGGGGCGACGGTGGGGTTGTCGTAGCGTCCGCGGGCGATGGCCTCCCAGAATTCGCGGATGTTGACCTGGGCGCCGGTGGTGTAGAGGTTGTCCACGCGGGCGCGCATGAAGTCCTTGCCGCGGACATAGACTTCGGAGAAGTAGTCGCCCCAGATGACGCCGTCGGAGCCGAACCAGCGGGCGGTGATTTCATCCTTCACTTCGGGGATGGATTGGATGCAGGTGAAGGCGAGGGGGATCTGGTTGGGGAACCAGAAGGTGAGGGCGAAGTGGTCGTAGATGCTGGCGGGGGGTCGGACTTTGCGGCCGCCGCCGCCCACGGCGCGGACGGGGTCGGCGTTGATGATCCAGGTGGCGAAGTCGAGGGAGTGGATGCTTTGTTCGACGATGAAGTCGCCGCCCAGTTCGAGGACGTAATACCAGTTGCGCAGGCGGCCTTCGGCGGTGTCGGGAGGGGTGCCGCGGCCGCCGCCGCGCCAGGGGTAGTGGGCGTCGCCGAGGATGAGCTGGCCGATCTGGCCTTCGTGGACGCGGCGGACGGCCTCGCGGAAGTGCTCGTTGGCGCGGATTTGGAAATCCACGAGGAAGACGAGTTTTTTGGCGGTGGCGCGCCGGCCGGATTCGGCGATGGAGAGGCAGCCGGGGGCGTCAATGGCGATGGGTTTGGCGATGAAGACGTGTTTGCCGGCGTCCACGGCGGCGGCGGCCTGTTCGGGATGGAAATAGGGGGGGGTTTCAATGACGACGGCGTCCAGTTGGCCTTCGAGGAGGCGGCGGTAGGCGTTGAGGCCGGTGAAGCGGCGGGCGGCCGGGATTTGGTGTTTCTGGCCCACCACTTCGACGCGGTCGCCAAAGTAGTCGGCGCAGGCCACCCATTGATAATGGCCGTCGGCGGCGAAGAGATCGGCAATCCAGGCGCCGCGTCCGCCGCAGCCGATGAGGCCGACTTCGAGGCGGGAATTGGCTTCCGCGCCGAAGACGGTGGCGGGTTTGAGCAGGGTGAGGGCCGCGCCGGCGGCGGCGGTGGAGGCCAGGAAGCGGCGGCGGGGGACGGGGGCGGTGAGAGGAGAAGCGGTGGTTTTCATGGCATTCGTGGAGCCCGAGGGGCAGGACGCAACAAGATGGGACAAGCGTTGGGTCACGCGGGCAGGCTAACCGGGAAGGGCCGGTGGCGTCAAGTGACCAAGGCGGGGGAGGGCTTTGAAGGAGGTGTTAATCCCCTCGTTCGGGGTTGAAGAAGGCTGCCGGTTGTGTGGCGAAGTAGGGGGCCAGGCCCTGCACATTTACGACGCTGACATCCTGCAACTGGAGGCTCCAGAGGCCGCGGGTGTGAGCGGGGGGGATGGGGGCCTGGAGGGTATAGACGTAGCGGCCGGCGTCGCCGAGGTCCACAAAGGCTTCGAGGACACCGGCCGGCCGGCCGGCCGGGTCGGAGAGCACGGCCTTCTTGAAGCCTTCGCCCTCGGCGGCGAGGGTGATGACGATGTTGGTGGCGCCGGCGGCGGGGACGGTGTAGAGGCGCGGATGGAGGAATTCCAGGCCGGCGAATTGCGGGGTGAGGAGGACTGCGGGGAGGGGTTGGGCGGAGATGACGTCCCAGGTGATGAAGGAGCCGGCGCGCACGTTGGGCATTTGCGGGGCGTCGAGCGCCAGCCGCCACGTGCCGGGGGCGGGTTGCGGGACGCGGAGGAATTCGCGCTGCCAGACGGCGTTGGTGGCGGGGAAGGCGGTGTGGGCCAGCAGGCGGCCGGCGGGGTCGTACAAGCGGGCCTCGGCCGGCGCCTTCCAAGCGCCTTTGCGGATGAGCATGAGTTCGAGCGGGGCGGAGTGGGAGAGCTTGAAATACAGCTCGCCGGAGCCGGCCGGCACATGGCGGGCGTGCAGGCCGTTTTCGGTGGCGAACTGGCTGGCGGACAACTTGAAGCTGCGCGGGGGCCGCTGGACGAGGCCGGTGCGTTCCATGAAGGGGAGGGCGTGGACGGTGAAGATGGTGCCGGCGCCGAGGTCGAGGGTGTTCCAGGCGACGGCGCGGGCGAGGGTGGTTTCGTAGGAGAGCTTGAGGGCGTCCAGGTAGCGCGGGTCGCCGGTGCGCTGGTAGGCCCAGGCGAGGGCCTCGAGGGTGCGGCCGAGGTATTCGGGATACATGCCCAGGGTGCGGTGGATGACGCGCAGGGCGGCGTCGGCCACGCGCTCGTCGCCGGTGGCGCGGTAGTAGTAAATGAAGCCGGTGGCGGCGATGCCGTTGAAGAAGGCGATGCGGTTGTCCCAGCGGATGTTGAATTTGCCGCGGGGGTCGAGGCCGTCCAGGAGGCGGTGGACGGTGTCGCGGGCGGCTTCAAAGAAGAGGGGGTCCCAGGTGGCTTCATAGACGGGGAGGAGGGAGATCAAGGCCCAGCCGATTTGGCGCTCGTTGCCGAGCGAGCGGGGGTTGCGGATGTCGCGGGCGAAGAAGCGTCCGAGGGTGAGGGCGGCTTCGCGGCTGCGGCGGTCGCCGGTGAAGAAGTAGTGCTCGAGGAGGCCGCGGGTGAAGGTGTGGCCGAATTCGGCCTGGGTTTCGGTGTGGCGGGGGGAGTGTTTCCATTGCCAGCCGGTGAAGTGGTTGGTGTCAATGTCGGCCTGATGGCGGGCCATGCGGCGGGCGGCGTCGAGGTATTTGCGCTGGCCGGTGCGGGCGAATTGGACGAGGAAATTGTGGGGCATGTCGTACTCGAGGTTGACGTAGGAATTTTTGCCCTTGTACGGTCCGCCGTAGTAGAAATCGCCCCAGTGGCGGAGGCCGGTGGTCATGCTGCGGATGCATTTGTCGCCGCTGGCCTGGGTGAGGGTTTCGTAGTCGGGAAACACATCGAAATCGAAGGGGGCCAGGTCGCCGAACACGCCGCTGGCGCAGTACCATTCGGGGGGCGCGATGGCGAAGAGGGGCTGCTCCCAAGCGCGGGTGAGGGCGGATGCCCCGGCGGGGGGCGCAAAATCCAGGAGCAGGTCGTGGGTTTTGGCCAGGCCCTGGTCCCAGTCAAACGGCTCGGGGGCGCCGGCGGCGTAGAGCTCGCAGCGGTATTGGAGGCCGTCGGCCTGGAGGGTTTTGGGGAATTGGGGGGCGAAGTCGCGGACGGCGGTGAGGACGCGGAAGAGGGCGTTGGAGGAGAGCACCCAACCGGGGGCGCGCATGCCCCGCGCGGGCTGGGCGCCGCCGACAAACTCGTAGTGGGACTCGGCCCACTGGCGCAGCTCGTGGCGCAGGGCGCGGCTTTCATGGGGCGCGGGCTGGTCGCTGCCCAGCCAGGCGAGGGGCTGCGCGGGTGGGGCCGGGGGGACGTTCCATTGCACGCCGTAAGTGCGCACGGGCAGGAGCTGGTTTTGGGGGTCCAGGTGGAGGAGGGTGTGCTGGGCCTGGAGGCGCACGGCGCCGGCCCAGAGGGTCAGGCGCCAGACGTAATGGAGGGTGACGGGGGCGTTGCTGTGGGCCAGGGGGCGGAGTTTGCCCGCGACGCGAATCACGGCGCGGAGCGGGCCGCGTTCCTCGACTTCGACGGCGTCGGGCGGGAGCTCGGCGCCGCCTTCGTTCACGAAGGTGCCCAGGGCGAAGGCGGGGAGCGGGCGGCCCTGCAGACGGAGGTTGCGGAGCAAATGGAATTCCTGGCGTGACACGGTGAATTGCAGGAGGCCGTTGTCCACCTCGACGCCGGCGGGGGTGTCGGTGAGGCGCACGGGGTTGGGCGGCGGAGGCGGGGCGGGGGCGTTGGGGGTGGCGGCGAGGGTCAAGAGGGCGCGTTCGCCGGCCGGGAGGGTGAGGGGAAAATCCAGGAGCGCCCATTTGACGGAGCCATCGCGCCAGGTGGCCAGCGCCTGGGCCTGCAGGGGGAGGGGGCGTCCCTGGGCATCGTGCAAGCGCAAGGCGGCCACGTTGGTGAGGCGCCCCTGGGGGAAGGGGACGCCGGAAGTGACGATTTCCTGGTGGCGCGCGACACCTGCCGGTTCCGCGACGGAGAGGGTGAGTTCCACGGCGGGCAAAGGCAGAGCGAGGCAGAAGGCCGCGCCAGCGCGGAGCCACGCCGTGAACTGCGGAAGAAGTTGCTTCACCGGCCCAAGGTAACATGGATGGGGGCAGGAGAAAAGCCCGCCTGGGGAGGGATGGCCGAAAAGGCGCCTTGATCAGGAGAATGGAGGGGCCGGGATTGGAGCCGGCAAAAACGCTGGCAATTTGTGGGTTGGGCCGCACAATGGGGGCATGGCAACTTTCCATCATTTGCGGGCGGGAGTAATTGGCACGGGATTTATTGGGCCGGTGCACGTGGAGGCGTTGCGGCGGCTGGGGGTGCAGGTGACGGCGCTATGCGATTTGCCGGAGCGGGTGCGGGCCGCCGCCGATCGGTTGGGGATTCGGGGGGCGTATGGGGATTATCGGGAGCTGCTGGCGTCGCCGGAGGTGGATGTGGTGCACATCACGGCGCCGAATCGTTTGCATTGCGAGATGGCGCTGGCGGCGCTGGCGGCCGGGAAACATTGCGTGTGCGAGAAGCCGCTGGCGATGAACACGCGGGAGACGGCGCGGCTGGTGAAGGCGGCGCGGCGGGCGGGCACGGTGTTGGCGGTGAATTACAACGTGCGCTTTTATCCGGCGGTGTTGCAGTTGCGGCGGATGGTGGAGCGCGGGGATTTGGGGGAGATCATCCACGTGAACGGCTCGTACCTGCAGGACTGGCTGTTCAAAGCCACGGATTACAACTGGCGGCTGCTGCCGGAGGAGGGCGGGGCGTTGCGGGCGGTGGCCGACATTGGCACGCACTGGATGGACACCGTGTCGTTCATTCTGGGCGCGCGGATAACGCGGGTGATGGCGGATCTGGCGACGTGGCACAAGACGCGGCAGCGGCCGCTGGGGGAGGTGCAGACGTTTGCGCGCGAGAAGCAAACCACCCGCTATGCGTCGTATGCGGTGAAGACGGAGGATTTTGCCAGTGTGCTGCTGGAATTTGGCAATGGGGCGCGGGGCAATCTGGCCGTGTCACAAGTGGCGGCCGGGCGCAAGAACTGCATCCGGCTGGAGATTTACGGCAGCCGGCAATCGGCGTGGTGGTGCTCGGAAGAGCCGGAAACGCTGTGGCTGGGCCGGCGGGACGAAGCCAATGCGGTGGCGATGCGGGGGACGCCCGCGTTTGGGCCGGACGCCGCGCCGTTTGTGGATTATCCGGCCGGGCACGTGGAGGGTTTTCCTGACACCTTCAAGATGCTCTTCCGGGCGGTGTACACGGCGATTGCGGCGGGGGGCAAGGAGGCGCCATTATTTGCGACGCCGGAGGATGGGCATCAGGAGGTGGCGGTGTGCGAGGCCATCCTGAAGAGCCATCAAGCGCGGCGTTGGGTGGCGGTGCGGGGCGCGGTTTAAGCCATCCAGGCGCGCTCGCGGTTTTGCACCTGGGGGAGGATTTGTTTGACGAGCTGGACGTTCTGCTCGACCTGGAAGTCAAACATGCCGACGCAGATGAAGTCGGCGCCGTTGGCGAAGGCGTAGCGGAAGCCGGACTCGGGGCGGATGGCGCCGGCGGCGAGCACTTTGAAGGCGATCCAGGGTTTGTCCACCTCCTGCATGAAGGCGATGGTTTTTTCCGGGGACAAGTCCCAGTAGTTGTCGGCGCGGTTGTCAATCACATCGTCCTGCTGGTCGGGGCGGCGGGCGGACCAGTACTGGGTGTGATGGAGGGTCTTCATGTAAAACTCGGCGCCCATTTTCTGGCGTTCGGCCTCGATGATGACCTCGAGTTTGTGGGCGCCGATGCCGGCGGGCACTTTTTGGGATTTGACGAGGTCCACGCATTTGGCGAGGAGCTCGAGGCGCTGCTCCTTGTACCAGCGGTCGCCGATGACGCCCTGGACATAGACGGCCGCGGCGCCGAAATCAATGGACTTGAGGATGTCGGTCTTCCAGTCGTCGGTGCCGGGATGGCCCTCGGCGATCCATTGCATTTTGCCGCCGCGCTCCTTCCAATAGCGGGCGAAGACGTCCATCGGTTTTTTGCGGGGGTCGGCGATGATGGTGTTGATGCCGTGCTCCTCCATGAGCTGGAGGGTGTCGAGGACTTTTTCTTCGGTGTTGTAGGCGCGCATCAGGGCGGGCACGTAGTTCAAGTCGCGGGAGTGGGCCCAGCCGCTGATGAGGTTGCCGCCGGAGATCAAGCGGCTGACGGTGAGCTTGCCGATGCGGCCGGTGGGCAGGGTGCCGCGTGAACCGGCACGCACCGGGGACGGGGCGGCTGGCGGGGCGTCCGCGGCGGCCAGGGTGCCTGCGCCGACAGCGGCGGAGACGACCACGGAGTGGGAAATGAAATGTCGCCGGTTGATCTTCGTGTTCATGACTGAGTTTAGCGATACCACACAAAGGCTGAGAGGGCAAGTTGGGAATCGGGAGGAGAGGAGAGGGAAAGGGGAAATGCAAAGTGGGAAATGCAAAATGCAAAATGCAAAATGCAAAGTGCAAAGTGCAAAGTGGGGATGGGCGGGGGGGAGGGGGAGGAGGGGGAGGTTTTGGGGAGGGGAGGGAGGATGGCTTCGGCGAGACGCCGAAGCCGGCACGCGAGCGCGCGCGCTGCCCGAGATTGGGAGGCGGCGCGCGCTGCCCGAGATGAGGATTGGGGGAAAGGTCGGTTGGGAGGGGTGGGTTTAGTTTATTCCACGCACTTTTTCATTTTGGCCAGGCCGGTGCGGGCGGCTTCGAGGGCGGGGAGTTTGTAGTACTCGTTGTTGAACAGCTCGAGGGAGAGGACGGGGCGGCTGCCGTTGGCGAGGAAGTGGGCAAAGATTTCTTTCATGGGCGCCTGGCCGTCGCCGGGCCAGATGCGGTCGCTGTCGCGGAGCGCATCGCGGGGCGGGGTGGCGGGGTAGTCGTTCATGTGGAAGACGCGCAGGGAGGTGGGGCCCAGGACGCGGAGGGAGGCGAAGTCGGAGCCGCCGCGGTAGATGTGATAGACATCGGCCAGGAGGCAGGCATCGGGATGGGCGGCCTTGGTGATGACGTAGGTGGCGTCGGCCAGGTTGTTGAGGTTGGCGGAGGCGCCCCAGATTTCGAGCATGGGGACGACCTGCATTTGGCGGCCCAGATCGAGGACGGCGCGATAGCGCTCGGCGAGGCGGTCGAGTTCGACTTTGATTTCCCGGCCGTAGATGCCCGCGGGCGGGGCGGCGATGTGGGGCGCGCCCAGTTGGGCCATGAGGTCCATTTCGCGCTTAAGCTGCTCCATGGCGCGGGCGCGGCGGGCGTCGTCGTTGACGGCCCATTCGGGGAAGCCGATGCCGCTGATGACCTTGAGGCCGAGGTCGTCGGCGCGCTGGCGCAGTTCTTTGAGGCTGTGGCTTTCGGCATATTTGGCGAGGTCGCCGAGCCAGGGTTCGATGAAATCGTAGCCGGCCTTGGCGGCGACTTCGAATTGCTCGGGGAGGGAAAGTTTCTGGCCGCGGATGGTGGCGGTGTTGAGGCTGAATTTGAAGCCTTTGGGGGAGGCGGTTTGCGCGGCCAGCGGCGCGGCGGCGGAGCCGAGGGTGATGAGGCCTGCCAGCGCGCCGGCGGCGCCCACGAATTGTCTGCGAGTTACCGGGTTGGACATAAGTTTGTTTCGATCAGGCTTGTGCGCGGCGCAATATAGCCGCAGTGCGGACGGGATGCAGCAAAAAACGCGGGGATTTGGGCGGGCGCGATGGGGCGGGTGGGACGGCGGGAGAGGGAGGAGGGGCTGGGGAAACAGGGTGGGGCAAAGAAAAACCCCCGCTGGTTTTTGATCCAGCGGGGGTTGGGTCAAGCTGAATCAGCTTAGAACCGGTAGATGACGTTCAACGCCAACAGGTAGTTGTTGTTGTCGTCGAAGCCGAACGGACCAGGGGTGCTGGCCGAGGACTTCTGACCGGTCAACTCGTGATCCCAGCGGAACTCGAGACGGGTGATCACGTTTTCCCACAGCTTGTAGTCCACCGTGCCGGTGATGCCGAGCAGTTGGTTGCGCGGATTGCTCTCACCGCCCCCGATGAAGTACCACGTGCCGGCGGTGCCCTTGGCGTAATCAACGCGGGCCGCGAGGTTCAACTTCTCCGTGGCCTGGTACATGAGGTAACCGGCGATGGTGTAGGCATAGGTGCCCGGGACGTAACCCGCAGCATTGATGTCACCCTTGTGGCTGGTCATGCGGTGATCATAGGCCGCGCCCAGCTTGAGGCCTTCCAGCGGGGTGTTCATCACGCCGCCCACATACACCCAGGTGGTGTCGCTCACGCCACCGGCCAGACCATTGACTACGCCCGCGTTCAGGGTGGAGCCGGCCAGGAAGCCGAGGCTCTCCGGAGCGGTGAGGGTGATTTGGCCCATGTAGGTTTTTTCGGTTTCGGACACGATCTGCCCGGCAGGCAGGCCCGCGCGCGCCGGACGGGCGTTGATGCCCGCGGCGGCGGTGTTGGCGATGCCCGCGCTCATAGCGATCATGTCATTGAACCGATAGCTCACCAAAGCGCCGGTGTGCTGCGTGGGTTCAATTTCCCAGCCGTAGGAGCGGGTCCAGTGGGGGTTCTTGTAGGCTTCAAAGGACTCGAAACCCACGACGGTGTCAAAGGTGCCCAGTTTGAAGTCCAGGCCGTTGCCCACCGGGGCGCGCAGGACGACATACGCCTGCTTGAGACCGAAATCAGACACGCCAAACGAGTTCACCGAGGGGTTCCAGCCCACGATGTCTGGGCCATAAACCATGTCCACCCGGTAACCCGCGGACCATTCGGCTTCATCCAGCGGTTTCTCGAGGGTCAACCCCACGGCGTTGAGGTTGAAGATGTCGGCCTTGTTCTGGTAGGCCGCCGCAGTCGCCGGATTGGCGTTGACCGCGCCCGGCACCAGCCAGCCCGAGCCCGCGCCCGCCTTGCTGGTGTTGTTGCCAAACCGCCATACCGCAGCGGTATCCACATAACCGCTGATGCTGGTAGAGGACAGCGCCGTCATGACGGGGTTGTCCCGTTCTTCGGCTTGCACTGCACTTGCCAGGCTGACCACGCCGACTGCGGCCAGACCCAGGGTCCATTTGTTAAACTTCATGTGTTCCTCCGGATTACATTGTTGCGTTTTATGCGTTGTACCGCGGGCAAATCCCGTTTGCCCCAACACACCAATCGGTGCACGTGACCAGAGCTTAGGTAAGGGAGAAAAGTTTGGCAACATTTTTTTTACGCTTTTTTGCGTGCCCTGAATGCCCCACATAAACTACTGAGGCACAATTATTTATGCAAATATTTGTGCGGGCTGTGCCGGCTTATACCGGGCAAAAAATCACGAAAAATGCCCAAAAAATGCGATTTTTTCGGCAAGGTTACGCGGCATTGTGGCAAATATCGCGGAAAATAGGCCCATCTGAAAAATATAAGAAATACTGTTATCGGAGATAAACGAACCTGCTGTATAAAATATGCCCATCCGACAGACCCCAACGGCCCCTGCGGCGGGCGGACTTGGGGCCGGATTTTTGAGCGCCCGTGGGGTGGCGGCAGGCCGGCGCAAGGCGGGGCTTGTGCTGGCGGAGGCGTTGCGCATAATAACGCGCGCCCGAGCGGGCGACGACGATGAAAATCTCATTAATTTTGGCACATCCGAATCCTGGCAGTTTCAACCACGCGCTGGCGGCGGCTGCGCGGGAGGTTCTGGCGGCTGGCGGTCATGAGTGCCGGTATCATGATTTGTATCAGGAGAAGTTTGATCCGGTGATGGGGGCGGACGAAATCCCGCGTGGGGCGGTGATGCCGCCGGCGGTGGAGCAGCACGCGCGGGAGCTGGAGGAGGCTGGGGGGCTGGTGATTGTGCATCCCAACTGGTGGTGCCAGCCGCCGGCCATCCTGAAGGGATGGGTGGATCGGGTGCTGCGGCCGGGGCGGGCCTATAACTTTGTGCCGGACGGCAAGGGGGGCGGTCGGGCGGTGGGCCTGTTGAAGGTGGGGGCGGTGTTGGTCATTACCACGGCTAATAATCCGCAGGAGCGGGAGGTGGAAATGTACGGTGATCCGCTGGAGGTTTTCTGGAAGAAGGTGGTGTTTGGCATTTGTGGGATTCCGAATGTCCAGCGCCTAATCTTTGCGCCGGTGATCACCAGCACGGCGGGGCAGCGGGCGGAGTGGCTGGAGGCCACGCGGCGGCGGGTGGGGGAGGTGTTTGGGAAGGCGAATTGAGCGGGGGCGGGGAGGGCATGCGCTGGCCTCGGCCTGCTCTGCGTCGGGGGCGCTGGTGTGGGGCAGGCGGGCTCACTGGACAGGGCCGGGGCCGCCCGCTACCTTAGCGGCATGAGTTTGGAAGATCATGTGGGTGATGTGATTCGGAAGGCGCGGGAGATGGCCAACGTGAGCGCCGCGACGGCCGCGCAGGCGCTGGGTCTGAGCGTGGAGGAATTTCAGGCATTGGAGGCGCAGGGCGCGTGCGGCCGGAAGCTGGACTTTGCCATGTTGGGCCGGCTGCTGGGGCTGGAGGGGGGCCGGCTGGCGCGGCTGGCGGCGGGGTGGCATCCGGCGGAGCCGGATTTGAGCCAGTGGCGGCAGTTGCGGCAGATCACGTCGAGGAGCGGGATGGAGGTGCATTGTTATCTGGTGTGGGATGAGGCCACGCGGGATGCGGCGTTGTTTGACACGGGCTACGACGCCGGGGCCATCTTCCGCGTGTTGGCGGGGGAGGGGCTGGAGCTGCGGCATATTTTCATTACGCATTCGCACGCCGATCATGTGGCGGCGCTGGCGGAAGTGCGGGAGAGATTTCCACGGGCGCAGTTGCACACCAGCGCGGCGGAGGCGCTGCCGCAGCATCGCAATCGGCCGCAGGACTGCATACCTGTGGGCAATTTGCGGGTGACCCATCGTCCCACGCCGGGCCATGCGCCGGACGGGGTGACGTACATTGTGGGCAACTGGCCGGAGGACGCCCCATTTGTGGCGATGGTGGGGGACGCGATATTTGCGGGGAGCATGGGGCGGGCGGGGGCGCAGGGGGAGGTGGCGCGGAGCAAGGTGCGCGAGCAGATACTCTCGCTGCCGCCGGAGACGCTGTTATGCCCTGGTCACGGGGCCCTGACGACGGTGGCGGAGGAGAAGGCGAACAATCCGTTTTTTGGTTGAGGGGGAGCCGGGGCGGAGGGGCGGGTCAGATTTGGAAATCCACGGAGTGGCGGGCTTCCTTGTTGAGCACCCTGACTTTGACGTCTTCCATGACGACGAGGGAGCGCGGGGGCACGCTGTGGCTGAGGAAGACATTGGCGCCGATGGTGCTGCCCTCGCCCACGACGGTATCGCCGCCCATGATGGTGGCGCCGGCATAGACGGTGACGCGGTCCTGGAGGGTGGGGTGGCGTTTGACGCCGCGGAGCTGCTGGCCGCCGGAGAGGGAGCGGGCGATGAGCGCGACGCCCTGGTAGAGCTTGACGTGGTGGCCGAGGACGCTGGTTTCGCCGATGACGGTGCCGGTGCAGTGGTCCACAAAGAAATGGGAGCCGATGGTGGCGCCGGGGTGGATGTCCATGCCGGTGCGGCTGTGGGCCCACTCGGACATGATGCGGGGGATGAGGGCGATGCGCCGGCGGTAAAGCTCGTGCGCGAGGCGGTGGACGGCGATGGCCTCGACAAAGGGATAGGCCACGATGACCTCCTCGCGGCTCAGGGCGGCGGGGTCGCCGTTGTAGGCGGCCTCGACGTCGGTTTGCAAGATTTCGCGCAGGCAGGGGAGGCCGGCCAGGAGTTCTTCGGCGCATTGGCGGGCGAGGGGGCGGAGGTCTTTTTTACGGGCGCCTTCGGGGGGCAGGTATTCGAGGCTTTTGTAGATTTCCTCCTCCAGGCGGCCGAGGACCTTGTGGACGAGGACGGTGGTTTCCCACTGAAGCTCGGAGGAGTGGAGGGGTTTGTCGTCGAAGAAACCGGGAAACAAGAGGCGGAGGAGGTCGGTGGTGATGGCGACGACGGCGTTTTGGGAGGGCAGGTTTTTGCCGTCCACGTGGTTGATGCCGCCCTGCTGTTGGTAGGAGGCCAGCAACTGATCGGCCAGTCGGGTTACGGTGTTGGTCACAGGCGGAAAAAGGTGGGGCGCGGTTGGCGATGGTTCAGCGTAGCGTGGGTTTGACCACGGGCTGCGGTTTGGGCGGGGGCGGGGGCGGGGTCTCGGGCCGCAGCTCGCGATGGGAGCCGCCCTTGCTCAGGTCGTCCTTGAGCTTTTGAAATTCCGCGGCGTCCAGTTGGCCGTCGCCATTTTTGTCGTACTGGCGGAGCAGGTCATCGGAGCCGATTTTGGCGGTGGCGCGGCGGCGGGCGGGGTCGCCGCCTTCGTAGAGGTCTTTGGGGGTGAGGCGGCGGTCATCGGCGGCTTTGGGGAAGGGCTGGGCGCGATTGGTGGCGGCGGCCTGGGCGGCGGCGATTTCGGCCTCGTCAATTTTGCCGTCGCCGTTGAGGTCGAATTTTTTAAGCAGGAGCGCGTTGGCGCTGCCTTCCTGGGGGCCGGCGGGGACGGTGTATTTGACGCCGTCCACCACCACGGTGCGGGAGTCTTCGGGCGGGCGGTTTTTGTTTTTGGTGTCCGCCTTGGGGGCGGAGGCGGCGGGGGCTGGCAGCGGCAGGACGCCGAGGGCCAGCCCCAGCAGGGCCAGGGCCAATGGCCGGGTGGAGAACGAGGTTTTCATCGGTGCATCACCTCGAGGCAAGCATGCCACTTCTGGCGGCGGTTGGCAATGGGGATTGCGGGGCGGGCGGGGATAGGCTCAGGGTTCCTCGGGATTGGGGGGCGTGTCGGGGTAAAGGGCCAGGATGTCGAGTGCGGCCTGGCGGACGCGGCTGGCGAGGCGTTTGGGGCGGACGACGTGGGCATGGGGACCCCAGCTCAGCACCCAGCCGAGGATTTCCTCGATGTTGTTGAGGCGCAGCCGCAGGCGGGAGCCGCCGCCGGGCAGTTCGAGCCATTCGTGGCGTGGATTCCACTTGCGGCCGCGGAGGAGGTCGGTGGCCCAGGAGTCGAATTCGAGGACGACCTCATAATCATCATTGCCTTTGAAGACCATGAAACTGTCGCGGAGGTAATCGTCGGCCCGGAAATCCTTGGGCATGGCAAATCGGCGTTTTAACAGATGCGCCTGCTTCATGCGGGACAGCACGAAGGTGCGGAGGGCGCGGCGTTCGCAGTCGTAGGCGATGAGATACCAGTGGTAATCCACGTAGGCGAGGTGATAGGGGCGCACGCGGCGGTGCTCCCATCGGCGCTGGGCCAGCTTGCGATAATCGAAACTGACCTCGCGTTGGGCGTGCAGGGCTTCAGTGAGCAAATGGAAAAGCGCCAGGTCGGTATCCTCCGGCCCGAGGGCCCGGATGGAGACGGCCTCACTGAGATTGCCGAGGCTGATGGGGGAGCCATCATCCAGGAGGCCGGCGAGGCGTTTCATGGCCGCCTGCAGGGGGTGGGCGAAGGCCGTGCCCTGATAGGCGGCGACGACTTTTTGCGCGACGAGAAGCCCAAAGATTTCTTTCTGGGTCAGGGTGAGGGCGGGGAATTGTTTGACGGGTTCGGTGTAGTAGTGGCCGCGGCGGCTGGCATCATACGCGATGGGGAGCTGGAGGCGGTCGCGCATGAACTCGATGTCCCGCTTGATGGTGCGCGGGTTGACCTCAAACTGCTGGGCCAGTTTTTGGGCGTTGGGAAAACGATTCTCCGCCAGCAGTTGGTGAATGGCCATCATCCGCTCGAGCGGCGGGCGGGTGAAGCGCTGGATTTGGGAGCGTGGCATGGTGGTGTTATACCGCTTTGGGCGGCGCACTGCAACCCTGGGCCCGGGGGGGGCGGGAGCGGCTCAAGGAGCCGGCTCGCCGGGCGCGCTGACATAGTAGTAGAGGGTGTCTTTGCGGAAGGCGATGCGCCGGGCATCGCCGAGGGCCGCGACGGGGTAGCCGTTGGCGTCGAGGGCGGTGACTTGCAACCGGGCGGCGTCGGGGCGTTTGAAGCGCAATTCGCCGGAGAGGGCGCGCATCTGCCAGGGGTCGCGGCCGAGGTTCAGGATGCGGTTGGTGCCGGGGCCGGCGGGTTCAAATTGGAAGCCGGTGGGCCGCTCCTCGCTCATCACCTGGAGGAGGAGGCGGCGGGACTGGCGGAGGGGCTGGTTGTCGAGGGGCACTGCCACCACGGCGCCCAATTCCATGGAGGAGGCGAGGGTGATGTCCGGGAGGTCCAGGGGGCCCGCGGCGCGCAAGGCGCCGCAGGCGCCCTGGGCTTTGGGCGCCTGCAAGAGGAGGAGGCCGCGGCCGTAATCGAGGAGCAGCTCGCGGGTGGCGCTGGTCACGGTTTGTTTTTGGCGGTCAATGAGGCCGCGGGTGTCGGCGAGTTTGACGGCGAAGGGCTGGGGGGAGAATTCCACCTCGGCGCGTCCGACGTAATGGAGGAGGGGATCGAGGCGCTGGCCGGTTTTGACTTCCAGCCCCTGGGGCACGTCTTTCAGGCGGAGCTCGTCAAAGGCGGCGCCGAGGGGGAGGGGGGTGCCTTTGAGCTGCAACAAGTCCTGGTGATTGAGGCGGACGTGGGCCACGACGGGAGCGCGGGAGATCAGTGCGTGGCGGAAGATGAGGGCGGCGGCCGGAAACTGGCCCATCATGGTGGGGGACATCAGCGTCCAGGGCTGCATCCAGAAGTTGGGCTTGACCTGCCACTGGCTGCCGTCGAGGGCGAAATGCACGAGGCTGTCGGTGCCCTGGAGGGCGCCGTAGGCGGCGTAATACAGGATGGCCTCGGTGCGGAAGCGGTTGGGGCGGGGGAAGGTGGTTTCCGAGATCATGGTGGGTTTGTTCTGGTAGTGGATGTCCATGACCGGGTGGAGGAATTCTTTGGGTTTGCCGGGGACTTCGGGGTCGAAGCGGAGGGCGCTGCGGTCGGAGTAGGTGTGGCCTTCGCGGATGCTCCATTCGGCGTTAGGCCCTTTATGGTTGCAGCCGAAGTAGCCGTGGCGGTCCACGAAATCTCCCTCGAGGTAACTCCAGGCTTCGAGCGGGCCGAAGACTTCCGGGGAGGCGGTGCTCCAGTTGGAGGCGCAGATGACGCCTTTGAAGCCGAGCTTGCGCAGGAACTGGCAGGTTTGGCGGTAGAAATCGCGCTGGGTTTCAAAGAGGAAGCGGGCCGTGTCCCGGTCGCGCGGGCGTTTTTCGTTGAAGATGTTCCACAGGGGGCGGAAGGCCACGCGGCCCTCGGCGGGGGCGTCGCGTTTTTCGCGCGCGCCGCCCCATTGGGCGAAGGCGGCGTCGAGGGAGCCGTAGAGCTGGATGAGCCAGTCGCCGAATTGTTTTTCCAGGAGGCGCAACTGGGGGTCGGGGAGGTTGTTGGCGGCGAAGGTCCAGAAGAAGAATGAGTCCTCATTTTGGATTTCGAGACCCATGACGGCCGGCTCGTCCACGAGGGGGCGGCCGGTGGTGTCTGAGGGGGTGAGGAGGAGCGCCTGCCACCAGCGGCGGTATTTTTCCTGGAATGCCGGATTGAACATGAGCGCGGCGAAGGGATGTTTGTTGCCGTCGTAGCCCGGCAGCCAGGGGAGGTCGGGCGGGGGGCGGAACCAGAGGGGGAAGTAGATGGAGTACAGCGTGTAAATGCCCTCGGCCTTCATTTCCTCGGCGATCAGGATGGCGCGGCGCACTTTGGCCATATCGGGTTCGCCGTTTTTATCAAAGAGGGCGCCATGGACGCGGACGAGGTTCACGCCGCGTTTGGCGAGCATGCGGGCGGTCTGGCGGACGCCGGCGCGGTCCAGGTTGCCGGGGGGGCCGTTGACGGCCCAGAAATTGACCGGCTCGCCGGTTTGGGTGAAGACAAAGCGGCCGGCTTTGACGCTGATGAAGCCGTGCTCGCCGGCGGTTTTTTGGTTGAGGAAACGGAGGTCAATGGGGCTTTTTTGGAAGGGGTCGGCGGGCGGGGCGAATGGCAGCCATTCGTCGTCGTCGGCGGCGCGGGAGGGGAAACCGGCGATGAGGCACAGGCAAAGGCCCAGTGCGGCGGCGCGGGCGCGGGGCCGGAAAAGCGGGATGGGATCGAGTGGTTGGCGTGTCATTGTCCCTTGGATGCGAGGGGGGAGCGGTTTATTCAAGGGCGGGGAAGGGGGCCGCAACGGTTGTTGGAGGGCGGGGCGCGCGGGTGCGCGGGCGCGCGCGGCGGTTATTTGATCAACACATCCGCCGCGGCTTCGAGGTAGCATTTGTAGGCGCGGTCGTTGAAACAGACGAAGATGATTTTGTCGATGGGGGGATGGGTTTCGAGGAACTTGCGGGTTTCCTCCATGGCGATGCGGGTGGCGCGTTCGAGCGGGAAGCCGTAGGCGCCGGTGCTGATGGCGGGGAAGGCGATGGTTTTCAAGCCTTCGGCGAGCATGATTTCGAAGCAGCGGCGGTAGCAGGAGGCCAGTTTTTCGTCCTCGCCGCGGGAGCCGTCCTTCCAGATGGGGCCGACGGTGTGGATGACGAATTTGGCGGGCAACTGGAAGCCGGGGGTGATTTTGGCGTCGCCGGTGGCGCAGCCTTTGAGTTTGCGGCAGGCCTCGTAGAGGAGGGGGCCGGCGGCGCGATGGATGGCGCCGTCCACGCCGCCGCCGCCGAGGAGGGAGCTGTTGGCGGCGTTGACAATGGCGTCCACGGCGAGGGTGGTGATGTCGCCGGTAACAATTTCCACTTTGCCATCGCGGATTTTCATGGGCCGTAGGTGGCAGCGGGCCATGGGCCGGCGCCGCTGGAGGAGAGGATAAGCGGAGGCCGCCGTTTTTCAATCCCAATTGCGCGGGGGATGGGGGAGGCGGGGGCGGGATTATTTTTTGCCGTAGATGTCCTCGGGGTTGAGGAGGCGCGGCTCGGTGACCTCGGCGCTCTGGCCCTGGTGGCGGAGGGAGCGGAAGAAGCAGGATTTGTAGCCTTCGTGGCAGGCGGCGCCGATCTGCTCGACTTGAATGAGGAGGGTGTCGGCATCGCAGTCCACGGCGATGTCCTTGACGATTTGCACATGGCCGCTGCTTTCGCCCTTCATCCAGTATTTCTGGCGGGAGCGGCTCCAGAAGTGGGTTTTGCCGGTGGCGAGGGTGGTTTCGAGGGAGGCGCGATTCATCCAGGCCATCATCAGGACGCGGCCGGTGGACTGCTCCTGGACGATGGCCGGGATGAGGCCGTTGGCATCGTATTTAAGCTGGTCAAGAAAGCTCATCAGGGGGGTGAGCTTAGCTTATCTTTGGGGTTTGGCAAGGCGGGGGGCAAAAAAGAAAAGCCCCGCCCCCGGGCGGGGGGCGGGGTGAAGGGGGCGCGGCGAAGGGCGGCGGCGAATTATTTATTCGGCGCGGGGGCGGGGGTGGGCGGTTTGGGGGCTGGGGGGGCCGGGATTTTCAGGTTGGGGTCGAGGATTTCGACTTTGGCTTCCTCGCGGAGTTGTTGGAGGTATTTGGGGATTTGTTCCTGGACTTTTTCGTTGGCGAGGTAGCGTTTGATGTCGTCGGAGACTTTGGCGAGCTCGACTTTTTGGGCGGGGATTTTTTCGAGCACCTTGATGACGTGGTAGCCGAAGACGGTGGTGACGAGGTCGCAGACCTGGCCGGGGGGGGTGGCGAAGGCGGCGGCTTCAAACTCGGGCACCATGCGGCCGCGGGGGAAGGTGTATTCGCCGCCCTTGTCCTTGGAGCCGGGGTCATCGGAGAATTCCTTGGCGAGTTTGGCGAAGTCCTCGCCTTTTTTGGCGCGGGCGAGGATGCTTTCGGCGAGTTTTTTCTTTTCCTCCTTTTGGGCGGCGGGGAGGTCGCGTTTGGCGGAGGGATTGGGGTTGGGGTCGGTGGGGTCTTTGAAGCTGATGAGGACATGGGCGGCGCGGACCTGTTCGGGCTGCTCGAATTCGCGGGGATTTTCGTCGTAGAACTTTTTGATGTCGGCGTCGGTGACGGGGTTTTTGTCGCGGACTTCGCGGTTGATGACCTCCTCGCAGATGGCCTGTTCGAGGAGGCGTTCGCGGTAGGTGGCGGGGGTGAGGCCGATGGACTTGAGCTGGAGCTCAAAGAACTCCTCGTTGGGGAGGCGTTTTTTGGTTTCGGCGATGTATTTGTCGGCGTTTTCGGCGGCTTTTTTGCGGTCTTCGTCGGTGGCGCGGGCGACGAGGAGCTTGGTGGAGATGATGCGGTCGAGGAGCATGGCCTGGTCGCGATGGCGGTCTTCCTCGCGGAGGTTGCGGCCCTGGGCGGCGGCGTTGGCCTTGAAGAGGTTGTAGGCTTCGTCCACCTGGGAGCGTTTGACTTCGACGCCCCTGCCTTTGGCGACGACGGAATCGGGGAAGAGCTCCCTGGCGTCGGGCTTGGGCGGCGCGGGGGCGGGGGCGGGTTGGGCGGAGACGCCGGCGGAAGCGGCCAGGACGAGCGTGGCGCAGACGGCGGTGAAGGGGATGAGTTTTTTCATGCGAACGAGCCACACCGACCTGTCTGCCTGGTGGGAGCACCGGGCGGGAGCAGAGGGCCTGGCGGATGAGTTGACTTAGGAGTTTTCGTTGTGGTTTTCCAACCGGATAATTCGGACATTGGAAATATCCGGATCTTTTTGGATTTGGGCCACCAGTTCATCCGGGGGCACACTATCCAAATTGAGTACGGTGAGGGCGCGGCCGCCGGCGGCGTCGCGGTGGAGGCTCATGCTGGCGATGTTGACCTGGTAGCGGCTCATGAGGGTGCCAATATAGCCGACAATGCCGGGGCGGTCTTTATTATTAAAGAGGCAGAGGACGCCGGCGGGCACGATTTCGACGGGCTGGCCGAAGAGGCGGACGATGCGGGGCTGATGGCGTTTGCCGAGGATGGTGCCGCCGGCGGAGATTTCCTGGTCGCCGGAATAGGCGGTGACCTGGAGCCATTCGCTGTAGTCGGATTCCTCGTTGGATTTGATTTCCTCGACGAGGAGGCCGCGGGAGCTGGCGACGGTTTTGACGTTGACCTGGTTGACCTCGGCGCCGAGGGTTTGGGCGAGGAATCCCACCAGGACGCTGCGGGTGACGGGGTCGGTGGGGACGTCGGCGGCCTTGCCGCCGAAGGTGATGGTGAGGCGGTCGTTGCGTTTGGGGGCGAGCTGGGCGACGAGGCGGCCGAGTTTTTCGCCGAGGACGAGGTAGGGGCGGACGGCCTGATAGGTTTTGGCGTCGAGGCTGGGCATGTTGACGGCGTTGCGGATGGTGCCGTGGACGAGGAAGTCAATGATCTGGTCGGCGATTTCGATGCCGACATTTTCCTGGGCTTCGGCGGTGCTGGCGCCGAGGTGTGGGGTGAGGACGACGGTGTCCAGCTCGCGGAGGGGGAAGTCGGCGGGGGGCGGCTCGGTTTCGTACACGTCGAGGGCGGCGCCGCCGACGCGGCCGGTTTTGAGGGCTTCGTAGAGGTCGTGTTCGTTGATGATGCCGCCGCGGGCGCAGTTGATGAGGCGGACGCCGGGTTTCATGCGGGCGATGGCGGCGGCGTTGATCATGTTGCGGGTTTCGTCGGTGAGGGGCATGTGGACGGTGATGAAGTCGGCCTGGCGGAAGACTTCGTCCAGCTCGACGACCTCGACCTGGAGGGCCTTGGCGCGGGAGAGGGAGAGGTAGGGATCATAGGCCAGGACGCGCATGTTGAAGGCGAGGGCGCGGCGGGCGACTTCGGTGCCGATGCGGCCCATGCCGAGGATGCCGAGGGTTTTGCCGTTGAGTTCGGTGCCGGAGAAGGATTTGCGGTCCCATTTGCCGGCCTTCATGGAGGCGTGGGCCTGGGGGATTTTGCGGGCCAGGGCCATGAGCATGGAGAAGGTCAGCTCGGCGGTGGAGATGGTGTTGCCGCCGGGGGTGTTCATGACGACGACGCCGCGCTGGGTGGCGGCTTCGGTGTCCACATTATCCACGCCGACGCCGGCGCGGCCGACGACTTTGAGGAGGGGGGCGGCTTCGATCACGGCCCGGGTGATTTTGGTTTCGGAGCGCACGACGAGGCCGACGGCGTCCTTGACCAGAGGGAGCAGCTCGGCTTCGGAGAGGCGCTTGGGGAGCACCAGGACTTCAAGCTCCGGGCATTGCTGCAACCGCTCAATCCCCTTGGGGGAAACCGGATCGCAAACGATGACTTTCATAAAAACGAAACGGCAATGTAGAACAGGAGGTGCGGCGGGGCAATGCGCATATTGAGGGCGGGGGGGCGGGGGTGGGGGAATGAGGCATTGACGGCAGGAGGGATTATGATAAAAATAAGGGCGGTTCGCAGGAAACCACCCGCGTCGTTGGTGTCAGTCAGACAGATGTTGGAATGCCGGTAACGGTGTGACATTTGGTTTCGTGCCAGGGCAGAAACCCACGCGCGCGGGTGGGTGGAGGGCGAACCGAGCAGCTATGAACGAGTCCAGACTGTATGTGGGCAATCTGTCGTACAAGACCACAGATGCCGATCTCCAGGATTACTTCTCGCAGGCCGGAGTGGTGACCTCCTGCAATGTAATGCTGGACAAATTCACCGGACGCTCCCGCGGGTTTGCCTTTGTGGAATTTGCCACGGAGGAAGAGGCCAAGAAGGCGGTGGAGCAGTTCCATAACAAGGAATTCCAGGGGCGGCCGCTGACCGTGAACATCGCCCGTCCGCGCGAGGAGCGTCCGCCGCGGCCGGCGGGGGATCGTGGGGGTTATCGTCCGCAGCGGTTTGAGGACCGCCGCGATCGGGCCTGAACCCCGAGGGGGTCATTTCACCTTAATTTGGGCCGTTCACCCCCGGCCCGACAGCAACCGCCGGCGCGCGCCGGCGGTTTTTTATTGGGGGCGGGTCAGCCGCCGGCAGGCCGTTGGGCGCGGAGTTTTTCCAGGACGCCGGCCACGATGCTTTGGAGGGGGTCCGGTCCGGGCGGGTGGCGGGGGGGACAACCTTCCGGGGGCGGGGTGACGCAGCCGAAGTCGGCCAGCAGGCAGTGGAGGACGCGCTGGAGTTTGTCCAGGGCGGCCTGCTGGACGGGGGTGCGGGGATGGCGGCCGCGGCCCATGGCAAAGCCGCGGAGGGTGACGGCGGTGCGGAAGCCTTCGGGAAACTCGGTGGAGTAGAGCATGGCATCGAAGAGTTCGAGGAGGCGGTATTGGAGGCGGATGGCCTCATCGAGGCGAGCGGCGCGGGTGAGGTCGTAGAGCTGGCGGGTGATTTCGGGCACGACGCCGCTGGTGGCGTGGGTGCCGCCGTCGGCGCCGATGAGGAGCATGGGGACGAGGACGGCTTCCCAGCCGGTGAGGAAGGCGAAATCGGGGCGGTGGGGCCGGATGGCGGCGATGAGGCGCATCATGAATGCCACGTCGCCGGAGGAATCCTTGAGGCCGACGATGCGGTCGAGATCGGCCAGGCGGCGGATGGTTTCGACATCCATGGGGCTGGCGAACATGGGGATGTTGTAGAGGGTGACGTCAATGGGGCTGTGGCGGGCGATTTCGTGGAAGTAGGCGTACACGGATTCGGGGCCGAGGCGGTAGTAAAAGGGGGAGACGATGGCGACGGCGCGGGCGCCACATTCGGCATAGGCGGCGCAGGCGGCGAGGGTTTCGCGGACGTTGGCCTCGGCGGCGCCGGCGAGGACGGGGACGCGGCCGGCGGCCTGTTCGCAGACGATGCGGACGATGCGGCGGCGCTCCTCCGGGGTGAAGCGGATGAACTCGCCGGTGGAGCCGTTGGGGTAGAGGCCGTGGACGCCGTGGGCGATGAGCCAGTCCACATAGCGGCGGAGTTCGGCCTCGGCGATGTTGCCGTGGTCGTCGAGCGGCACCATGTGCGGGGTGAAGATGCCGGAGATGCAGGCTGCCATGGCTTCATGTAATGCCAGGGGCGGGTGGCGGGCAATCTCAATTCGCGGGATTGAGCGCCGCTCAGTTTGTCCACCGGGCCGGGACTGAGGGGCGGGAGCGGCGGTGGCTGGCGTGTGCGGCGCAACAGGTTGGGTGGGCGCAAGCCGGGGGAAGCGGGGGGGGCGGCGGGCGGGGGGTCTGGTTGGCAGTATTCCTGCTTGTGAGATGTATTCGCATGATTTAACATAATGGTCTAATGCAAGTGACACCCGGCACAATGCGCTCATGGGCCAGGGGCGCGGGTGGCTTTACGCTGGCAGAGGTGATTATTGCCATCGCCTTGAGCGCCATGGTTTTAGCGTCGTTGATTACCGGGTACATCAGCACGGCGCGGCGGGCGGAGTGGACGGCGATGTCCGAGGCGGCGCAGTTGAAGGTGGTCAATCGGATGGAGCAGGTGCGTGCGGCGCGGTGGGATCCGCTGGCGGTGCCGCCGGTGGACATGCTGGTGGCGAGCAATTTTCCGGTGTTGGTGGAGGAGCTGTTCACGCCGCTGGGGGGCACGAATGCGACGCTGGCCACGAATGTGGTGAACATTATGCAGGTTTCGACAAAGCCGCCGGTGAAGTTGGTGCGGGTGGAGTGTTGCTGGCGGTTTTTGAACAACCGGCTCTACACCAACAGTTTGATGTTGTACCGATATCCGGATCCATGAAGTTGCAAGGCCAGGCAGGCGGGGGGCGGGGAGGGCGCGCGGTGGCGCGATGGGGGCGGGCATTTACGCTGCCGGAGCTGATGATTACGGGGGCGATTTTGGCGATGCTGCTGGGGGCGGTGATCAGCGGGCATTTGTTTGGGCTGCGGTATTTGCGGTTGATTGAAGTGGCCGCCGCCACCAATGAGAGTGACCGGCGGCTGCTGCGGCTGCTGGCGAATGACATGGCGACGGCGGTATTTTGGGAAATTGGGTCGGGGACGGAGAGCAGTTTCAGCCGGCTGGGCTTGAACCGGCTGCAGCAGGCGAATGCCCTGCAGATTTACTATGTGCAGACGAATGCGGCACAGACGCAGTTCACGCGGTATTATCTCAGCGCCAATGAAGATATGCTTTACCGGTACAACTCGCAGGACAAGGCGCCGCAGCTCCTGTCCACTTCGATCATCAATTCGGGGGTGTTTACGATGGAGGATGCGGCGGGGAATATTTTGTCCAACCGCATCCAGCAGCCGGTGCTGGGGGTGAACATTCAGTTTCGGGATTTTCCGCAGGGGACGTGGGGCCTGGCCCGGGACAAGGAAACCCACTGGGTGCGGGCGCGGTTCAAGACACGCACGGCTGATTAAACGATGTCCATCATGAATCCGAAGGCACAACCCAAGCGTGGGCGGCGGGGCTATGCGCTGCTGCTGGTGCTGGTATTCATGGGGACCAGCTCGCTGATGCTGGCGGGGGTGATGCAATGGATTGCAGGCCGGGCACGGTTGGCGGCGCGGCAGCAGGCGTTTCAGAAGACGACGGCGGCGGCGGAGAGCGCGCTGCACAAGGCGCTGGCGAGCCTGACGGCGGATTTCATGGCCGAGGATGAGGCGCGGGTATTTTCGCAGATTGGGCAGTATGTGCGGCTGACGCCGACCAAGCAGGAGCATGCCGAATGGGACAATATGACCTTTTTCGACACGGAGGGGCGGACGGATCGGCTGACGGTGAGCCGGGTGGAGGCGTGGCGTTACGGGCCGTTGCGCCAGCGCTATGCGGGGATGAACGGGTATTATGCGACGTACCGGCTGGCGGCCGGGGCGCAGATGGAGGCGCTGCCCGGGATGACGGTGGGGGCGCTGGTGCAGTATGAGCTGCAACTGGCGGACATTCCGGTGTTTAACCACCAGTTTTTCAGCGCCATGGATTTGGAATTCACGCCGGGCAGCAGCATGACGCTCGGGGGCCGCATTCACGCCAACAACAATTTGTATGCCTATCCGGACTCGGCCACGCTGACCTTCCGCGGGGATGTGTCGGCGGGGGGGCGGATTATGTCGCAGCCGAATCCGGAGGATCCGGTGATGCGCATGCCGGGGGTGGTGAGTTATCGGGGCAAGTGTGATGAGAATGCGCGGATGTTGAAATTGCCGCTGGATGTGGCGCAGCAGCCGGCGACGCTGCGGGCGTTGATTGAGGTGCCGCCCAGCAACGAGAAGGCCACTTCGCCGCTGGGGCGGCAGCGGTTTTACAACAAGGCGGATTTGCTGATCACGCTGAACAGCGCGGGCTTCAGCGCCACCAGCGGCCAGTACAACAATTTTACGCGGTCGGTGCCGCGGTCGGTGGTGACGAATTTTGTGTCCACCAATGTGTTTTTTGACCGGCGGGAGAGCCGGCAGGTGCGGACGGTGGAGTTGGATGTGAGCCGGTTTGCGGCGTATGGGTTGTTGTTGCGGTTGTATCTGGGGCGTGACGCGCGGACGGTGTACATATTGAATCAGTTGCCGGCGGCGCCGCAGACGATCAATGCCGTGCGCATCATCAACGGGGAGACGCTGCCCAGCGGCGGTTTGACGGTGGCGACGCCGCAGCCGGTGTATATTCGCGGGCATTTCAATGCGCCGGAGACGTTCCGGGGCACGACCAACACGACGCAGAGCCTGCCGGCGGCGATTGTGGCGGACGCGGTGACGGTGCTTTCGCCGGGGTGGAATGATCAGAACAGCCAGGCGCCGGTGACTTCGCGGCGGGCGGAGGCCACGACGGTGAACGCGGCGATCATTACGGGGATAGTGCCCACTGGCGGGGGTTTTTACAGCGGCGGGGCGGAGAATTATCTGCGGCTGCTGGAGGACTGGCGCAATGTGACGCTGACGTTTAACGGTTCGATTGCCGTGTTTTATCCGAGCGCCGTGGCCAACGCGCCGTGGGGGGCGCTGGATGATGTTTATCATCCGCCGCGCCGGGCGTTTGCGCCGGATGTGAATTTTCAGGATGCCGCCAAGCTGCCGCCCGGCACGCCGCTGCTGCGCACGATCATTGTGGCGGATTACCGGGTATCTGCGGCCGTGCTGCCGGGCGGGAAATGAGGCCATTGGGGTGGGGGATGGGGTGGAAAGGGGCCGGAGGCGGGCGGGGTGGTCTCGGGGGTTGAGAGACGGAGGGCGGCAGGATTCAGGATGCCGAGAGGAGGCGCAGGGGGGAGAAGTCGCATGAATTGGCGACAGTGGGGCTGCACTTAAGGATTGCACGGCGCGGGCGGGTTGGGCATGTTCAAGCGCAACCATGTCTGGCCCGGGAAGGGCCGGGTGTTTTGTAACAACGGGTCTGCCACCGCCGGGGGAGCGGGAGAGGCGGCCGCAGCAAAGGTTGCGATATGCACTGGATTGATTGGATTGTCATTGGGTTGTATTTCGTGGTGATTGGGGTGGTGGCGTGGTGGTACGGGCGGCATCAGAAGGACAGCGTGGACTACTTTCTGGCGGGGCGCAATGCGGGGTGGATTGTGATAGGCGCCTCGATTTTCACGTCGAACATAGGCTCCGAGCATATTGTGGGGCTGGCGGGGCAGGGGGCGGCGACGGGGATGGCGATGGCGCACTGGGAGCTGCATGCGTGGTGTTTGATTGTGCTGGCGGGGCTGTTTGTGCCGTTCTATTACAAGTCGGGCGTCCAGACGATTCCCGAGTTTCTGGAGAAGCGCTTCAGTGCGCGGACGCGGTGGATTTTGTCGGTGGTGTCGCTGGTGGCGTATGTGTTCACCAAGGTGAGCGTGACGGTGTATGCGGGGGCGATTGTTTTTCAGGCGCTGCTGCCGGACACCTTTGGCTCGCCGCAGAACGCGTTTTGGATTGGGGCGTTTTCGACGGTGGTGATCACGGGCATCTACACGGTGTTTGGCGGGATGCGGGCGATCATGTCCACGGCCACGCCGCAGGCGATCATCATTTTGTTTGGGTCGGCGGTGATCACCACCATTGGGCTGGGCAAGCTGGGGGGGTGGAGCGAGCTGGTGGCCACGTGCAAGGCGAATGCGGACAATTTTGCGCTGTGGCGGCCGTTGTCGGATCCGAGTTTTCCGTGGCTGGGCATCCTCATTGCGTCGCCGATTGTGGGGCTGTGGTATTGGTGCACGGATCAATACATAGTGCAGCGGGCGCTGTCGGCCAAGGATCTGGCCACGGCGCGGCGGGGGGCGTTGTTTGGGGGTCTGTTGAAGGTGTGGCCGGTGCTGATCTTTCTGGTGCCGGGGATGATAGGGTGGGCCCTGCACACCAAGGGGATCATACAACTGCCGTTGAAGGCGGACGGCTCGACGATTGACGGGGATCAGGTATTCCCCAGCCTGGTGAAGATGCTGCTGCCGCCGGGGATTCGGGGTTTGATTGTGGCGTGCCTGCTGGCGGCGCTGATGAGCTCGCTGGCGTCGCTGTTCAATTCGAGCGCGTCGCTGTTCACGGTGGACATTTATGAGAAATTGTTTCCCGGGCGTTCGGAGCAGCATTTGCTGACGGTGGGGCGGATTGCCACGGCCACGGTGGTGGTGCTGGGCATCATCTGGATTCCGGTGATGGCCAAGGTATCGGGGGGCGGTTTGTATCAGTACCTGCAGAGTGTGCAGGGCTACCTGGCGCCGCCGATTACGGCGGTGTTTTTCCTGGGGCTGTTCTGGAAGCGCATCAACAGCACGGGGGCGACGTGGGCGCTGAGCTGCGGGTTTATTCTGGGCATGATCAAGCTGACCATTCAGGCTTTCTTCGGGAAGGGCAAGATTGAAAGCCCGGCCCTGCTGGCGCAGATTGGGGATTTCAATTTTCTGTACGCGACGGGCATTTTGTTTGCCATCAGCGCGGTGATCATGGTGGTGGCGTCGCTGTTGAGCCCGCCGCCGCCGGAGGAGAAGATCCGCGGGTTGACGTATGGCTCGATTCATGAGGTGTATGGGGAGGAGATCCGGCGGAGCTGGGACACCGGCAACAAGGTGATGATGGCGGTGATTTTGTTGGCGGTGCTGGGGATGTACCTGTATTTCAGCTTCTGGCTGCGGTAGGGGGGTGCGCGCCCGGCGCGGGCCGGCGGGCGGCAGGAAGGTTTTTGCGGGGGCAGGTCCCGGATGGGGGCCTGCCCCCGGCCTGTTTTTGCGCTTGAGGCGGGCGGGGGCAGGCGTTACATGCAAGGCATGAGAATCCTCATGTGGTGCGCGGTGCTGGCGGGTCTGCTCGTGGCCGGGG
>JAOAIT010000067.1 GCA_026414565.1 Verrucomicrobiia bacterium | reverse complement strand
GGGGGGGGGGGGGGGGGTGGGGGTTTGGGGGGGGTTTTTTGGGGGGGGGGGGGGGGGGGGGGGGGTCAGGCTTTGGTTTTGCGTTCTTCCAACCAGCGTTTGAGTTCGCGGTAGTTGATTTTGCCGGTGCCGAGGAGGGGCAGCTCGCGCAGATAGACGAGTTCGCGGGGCACGCAGAGGGCGGGCAGGCCGCGGAGGAGGATGGCCTGGCGCAAATCTTCGACGGTGACGCGCTCATCATTGGCCACGGCAACGAGGCGCTCGCCTTTTTCGGGGTCGGGCTGGCTGAGGACGGCGACGGCGCAGCGCTGGCCGTACTTGGGGAAGGCGCCGGCGAGGGCTTCTTCGACGGCGGTGAGGCTGATCATTTCACCGCTGATTTTGGCGAAGCGCTTGAGGCGTCCGAGGAGGGTGACGTAGCGATCTTCGTCCACCAGGGCGATGTCGCCGGTGTCGTACCAGCCGCCGAGGGCTTGGAAGGCGGCGTGGGCTTCGGGGTTGAGGTAGCCTTTCATGACGTTGGGCCCGCGGACGAGGAGGCGTCCGCCCTGGGGTACGCCTTCGACGGGTTCGAGGCGGTAATCCATGCCGGGGAGGAGTCGGCCGGCGGTGCCGAAACGGGGTTCGAGGGGGGAGTTGACGGCGATGACGGGGCTGCATTCGGTGGCGCCGTAGCCTTCGAGGATGCGGACGCCGAAGTGGCGGGCGTAGAATTGGGCGGTGGATTCCTGGACTTTTTCTGCGCCGGCGAAGAGGTAGCGGAGCTGGTAGAAATCGTAGGGGTGGGCGCGGCGGGCGTAGCCGTTGAGGAAGGTGTTGGTGCCGAGGAGGACGGTGCAGGCGCGGTCATAAAAGGCTTCGGGCACGAGGCGGTAATGGAGGGGGGAGGGGTAGAGGAAGAGGCCGAGTCCGCGGGTGAGAGGGGCGAGGGTGCCGGCGGTGAGGCCGAAGCTGTGGAAGAGGGGCAGGGCGTTGAAGAAGCGGTCATCGTCCTGAAAGGGGACGGCGGCAAACAACTGGCGGATGTTGGCGAGTAGGTTGCCGTGGGTGAGCTCGACGCCCTTGGGCACGCCTTCGGAGCCGCTGGTGAAGAGGATGACGGCGGTGGCGTCGCGGTGTTCGGGGACGAGGGGGTTTGAGCGCGGCATGCGGAGGCAGCGGGCGAGGAGGCGGGTGAGCCGCCGGAGGGGCGGGATTTGGTGGCGGAGGGCTTCGAGATAGATCAGCTCGAGGCCGGCCTGCTGGAGGGGTTCGAGGCGGAGGCGGGCGCGGGTGAGGAAGGCGCGGGAGGTGATGATGTGGCGCAGGCCGGCGAGTTGGGCGCAGGCCAGCATGATGGCGGGGCCGGTGGTGAAATTGAGGAGGGCGGGGACTTTGCCGGCGAGCCAGAGGCTGAGGAGGGAGACGGGGAGGGCGTTGGCGTTGGGGAGGAGGACGCCGACGCGGAGGGTGTCCGGGGGCAGTTGGGCGCGCCAGAGATGGGCCAGGAGTTCGGCGCCGACGACGAGGCGGCGGTAGGTGAGTTTCTGGCCGGTGACATCTTCCAGGGCCTTGAAGCGGGGGCGGGCGGCGGCCATGTGGAGGAGGGCGGCGGTGACGGTGGGAGGGCCGAAGGACTGCTCGACGGCCAGTTGGTGTTCGAGCATGACGTCGCGGAGCCAGCGGGTGAGGCGCAGGCGGGCGGCGGTGGTGCTGAGGCCGGGGAATTGGGGCGGGGAGAGGGGGTTGCCGTAGTGGACGCTGACGGGGTGGAACCAGCGTTTCCAGCCGCGGTGTTTGGCCCAGGAGATGCGCTGGGCGCCGCGGAGGTAGCAGGGGATGACCTGGGCGCGGGTTTTGAAGAGCAGGAAGCCGGTGCCTTCGTAGAGCTTCATGAGGGCGCCGGTGCGGGACATGCGGCCTTCGGGGAAGAGGACGAGGCGTCCGCCCTGGAGGAGGTGTTCGGCCATTTGTTTGACGGCATAGGGGGAGGCGGTGTCAATGGGGAAGGTGAAGCGGTTGATCATGATCCAGCGGTGGAGGGGTGAGGTTTGGGCGGTGGCGCGGCTGGTGACAAACCGCCAGCGATGGTCCACGTGGGCGATGAGGAAGAGCCAGTCAATCCAGGTGAGGTGATTGGGGGTCAGCAAGACCGGCCCGGGCGTTTGGAGCACGTCGGTGTTGTAGGCGCGGAAACGGTAGAAGAGCCGCAACACGAGGCGGATGAGGCGTTGCAACCAGCGAATGGTCCAGGGGAGAGATGCCATAGGTCAAGGGGAAGTGGTGGGGTGGCCGGGGGTGTCGGCGGCGGCGCGGGCGGTGTCGCGCGCCAGGTGGCGGGCGCCGGCCAGCCACAAGGCGCCGCTCACCAGAAACATGAGGCCCACCAGGAGAAAGCCTGCGCGCAAACTCCAGCGGTCGGCGACCAGGCCGACGATGACGGGGGAGATGACATCGCCCAACAAGTGGATGATTAAAATGTTCAGGGCAAAGGCGGCGGGGCGGAGGCGGGCGGGGGAGACGTTGGCGAGGATGGTGTTGGTGGGGCCGGTGTTGAAGAAGAGGCAGAAACAGGCCAGGAAAATGCCGGGCCAGATATAGGGGTAGCCGGCAAACAGGGCAGCCAGGAAGAGGGGGAAGCCGACGAGCATGGCGATGCCGCTGACCAGGAAATAGGAGCCGGGGAAACGCTGGCGGAGGCGGTCGCCGGCCCAGCCGCCGGCGAGGGTGGCGGCGAGGCCGGCGACGACGGTGAGGAGGCCAAAGATGGTGGTGGGCGAGCCGGGCTTGCCGGGGAGGTGCTCGAGGAAATAGGGCATCCAGAAACCGATGCCGCCGATGGCAAAGGTCATGGCGGCCATGCCGAGGGTGCAATAGACGAAGGAGGGGATGCGGAAGAAGCCGAGGTAGTCGCGCAGGCCGGCACTGCATTTAGGGGTGGGCGCGCCGGCTTTGAGCGGCTCACGGAGAAACATGGCCCAGAGGCCGAGGGCCAGGCCGGGCGGCACCACGAGGTAGAAGGCCCAGCGCCAGCTTTCGGTTTCGCGGCCGAGCCAGGTGGCCGCCCAGGCGCCGAGGCCGGATTTGGCGACCTGCTCGCCGAGGACATAGCCCAGGGCGCTGCCGACGGGGATGGCGAGGTAGAAGACGGACAAGATGCGTCCGCGGACCTGGAGGGGGAAATAATCGGAGAGCAACGCCGGGGCGGCGGGGCCGTAGGCGGCTTCGCCGATGCCCACCAGGCAGCGGGTGAGGAGCAGTCCGATGAACGTCACGGCCAGGCCGGAGGCGCCGCTGGCGAGGCTCCAGGCCATGACGGCCAGGCCGATGATGAGCCAGCGGGAGTGGCGGACGGCGAGGCGGCCGAAGAGGGGGGCGGCGAGCATGTAGCAGAGCATGAAGGCCATGGAGAGGAGGCCGATGAGGGCGTTTTCGGGTTTGAAGCCGAGATGTTGTTCGGCCCAGGCCAGGAAACTTTCCATGCCGTGATTTTGGCCGCTTTGGAAGAGGGAGGATTTGAGGTGGGGGACGACGGCGGCCAGCACCTGGCGGTCAAGGTAGTTGAACAGGTTGATGGCGAGGAGCAGGCCCAGGGCGAGGCGGGCGCCGGGCAGGGGGCCGCTCTCGGCGGGCGGTGGTGGCGGTGGCTGTGGGGAGGCGGTCATGCGCTTACCCCTTCCACTTCCCAGCCGGGCCGGTAGGAGCGGCGCACCAGGGGCTGGAGGTCCTCGCGGCCTACGACGGCGAGGCGGCGGCTGTCCCAGGTCAGCTCGTGGCCGGGTCCCAGGCGGGCGGCCAGGACGCCGGTGAGCACAAATTCGGTGAGCGGACCGGCCATTTCGAAATTGGAGCCGGCGGGGGGGCGTCCGCGGCAGGCGTCGAGGAATTCGCGGAAAGCGTTTTTTTCGGCGCGCTCGATTTTTTTGGGGGGGCGGGGGAAGGCGTCGTGTTCACTGGGGGGCAGGAAGCGCGGGCCTTCGCCGTTGGGGCCGGTGAAGAGGATGCCCCGCTCGCCCCAATAGACGGTGCCGCCGCGGAGTTTTTCGCCGAGCTGCTGTTCGAGGGCGCGGATTTTGGGGGGCCAGGCGGAGTCGTAGGCAAAGATGTCGAGAGCGGGGAAGTCGGGGCGGGCGGGGATGCGCCAGCGGGTGACATTGTGGCGCGGGTGCTGGCCGGGGGGGGCGGGGGACTGGGCGAGGCAGGCGACGGAATAAGTGTCAATCTGCCACAATTTGAAGGCCCAGAAGACGCCGTCCAGGACGTGACAGCCCAGGTCGCCCAAGACGCCGGTGCCCAGGTCCACGCAGCGGCGCCAGCCGGCGGGGTGGAGGTGGGGCTGGTAGGGGCGGGGGGGGGCGGGGCCGAGCCAGAGGTCCCACGCGAGCCAGGGCGGGGGGTTGGCGGGCGGGGCGGAGGGCGGGAGGGGGGCGGGGTCGCGTTCGAGGAGGCTGTGGGTTTCGCGGACGGGGCCGATGGCGCCGGCCCAGAGGTGTTCGCAGAGGAGGCGGTAGCCGTCCTGGCTGTGGCCCTGGTTGCCCATCTGGGTGGGGACCATGGCGCGGCGGGCGGCGTGGCGGAGGGCGCGGGCCTCGGCGAGGTTGTGGGCGAGGGGTTTTTCGACAAAGACAGGGATGCCGAGGGCCAGACAGCGGGCGGCGGCGGGGGCGTGGTGATGGTCGGGGGTGGCGATGAAGACGGCCTCGAGGGAGTTGCCGCAGGTTTCGAGCAATTGGCGGTAGTCCTGGAAGACGCGGGGTTGATGGCCGAAACTGGTGGCGGCGCGCCAGGCGGCGGCGAGTTTGCGTTCGTCCACATCCGCCAGGGCGAGGAGGCGTTCGTGGACGGCGGCGCCGACGCAGGCGGTGCCCGCGCCGCCGCAGCCGATGACGGCGACGCGGAGGCGGAGGCGTTCCCGGGAGGCAGCCAGGAGCTGGGCGGCGCCCGCGAGGGCGAGGGCGCCGGCGCCCCGCGAGGCGCGCTGGAGGAAACGCCGCCGCGTCAAACCCTGAGTCTGCGGATGCACGGGCGCCATTATGCCTTGGGGGGCGGCAATTTTCAACCGGGAGCAGATTCACGCGCGCGGAAGGCGCATCCAGCGATGGGCGTGGGTGCGGCCGTCCACGTAGGCGAGAAAGACCTTGGCGGCATTCCAGGGGTTCAAGGGGATGGCGGTTTCGGGGATTTGATCGGCCTGGAGGGCGATGAGCTGGGAGTCGTGCGTGCCGCGGGAGAGGTCGCGGGCGATGGCCCCCAGGAAGACAAAGGTCATGAAGCGTTCTTTTTTGGTCATAGGACATCCATGTGGTTTTGGCCGAGGATGGCATGAGGGGGTGGACATTGGCTGTCCAAGGCGGGGAGGAAAAGCGGGGGGGCGAAAGAGGCTTGGCGGGGGGCGGGCGAAGGGATATGTTAAGGGATGATGACACGCATTTACGTGGGATTGCTTTGGGCCCTGAGCGCGGGGCTGATCTGGGCGGCGGAGCCGCTCAAGGTGTTGTACATCACCGGCGGGTGCTGCCACGATTATCAGCGGCAGAAGGAGATCATTCCGGCGGGGGTGAAGCAGCGGGCGAACGTGGAGTTCACGGTGGTGCATGCCGGGGGGAGCGGGACGCGGTATCAGGGGATTGAGAACAGCCTGTACCAGAAGCCGGACTGGGCGAAGGGGTATGATGTGGTGATCCACAATGAATGTTTTGCGGATGACCAGGATTTGGAGTACGTGGAGCGGGTGCTCAAGCCGCATCGGGAGGGGGTGCCGGCGGTGGTGGTGCATTGCACGATGCACACGTTTCGGGCGTTGAAGACGAATGTGTTTCGGGAATTTCTGGGGGTGGCCTCGTTTGGACACGGCCCGCAGCATCCGCTGGACGTGAAGCTGGTGAAGGCGGAGCATCCGATATTGCGGGGTTTTCCGGCGGACTGGAAGACGGGGCCGGAGGAGCTGTACGCGATCAGCCAGGTGTTTTCGAATACGACGGTGCTGGCGACGGCGGCGGACAAGAAGAAGGACGGGAGCGGGCAGTGGGTGGAGACGGAGCGGAGCCACGCGCTGATCTGGGTGAACACGTATGGGAAGGGGCGGGTGTTTGGGACGACGCTGGCGCATAACAACTACACCTTTGCGGATCCGGTGTTTCTCGACATGTTCACGCGGGGGTTGTTGTGGGCTTGCGACAAACTGGATGAGGCGGGGCGGCCGAAGGCGGGGTATGGTCCGGTGAAGTAGGCCTTGAAAGCGCTGATAGAAATTGCGGCGCAACGCACCGCGCGGGCGTTCCTCATTGGGGTGGAGCTGAAAACCGCGCCGGGGGGCGAGGCGCAGGATTCGCTGGAGGAGCTGGCGGAGCTGGCGATTACGCTGGGGGCGCGGGTGCTGGGGCGGGGGATGCAGAAATTGGAGGCGCCCACGCCGGCCACGTACATTGGGCAGGGGAAGGCGGCGGAGTTTGCCGCGCAATGCGAGGCGCTGGGGGTGGACACGGTGATTTTCGATGACGAGCTGACGCCGGCCCAGACGCGCAACCTGGAGAAGATATTCCACCGCAAGATTCTGGATCGCACGGCGTTGATCCTGGAGATATTCGCCATGCGCGCGCGCACGCGGGAGGGCAAGCTGCAGGTGGAGCTGGCGCAGTTGGAGCATTTGCTGCCGCGGCTGACGCGGTACTGGGGCCATCTTTCGCGGCAGGCGGGGGGGATTGGCATCCGCGGGGGGGAGGGGGAGTCGCAGTTGGAGGCGGATCGGCGGCGGGTGCAGGAGCGGATAGACAAGATTCGGGAGGAGATGGAGACGGTGCGGCGGCAGCGGCAGACGCGGCGGAGCGGGCGGCAGCGGAGCCACTGGCCGCTGGCGTCGCTGGTGGGGTACACCAACGCGGGGAAGAGCACGCTGCTGAACACGTTGACGGATGCGGGGGTGCTGGCGGAGGACAAATTGTTTGCGACGCTGGATCCGACGACGCGGCGGTTGCGGCTGCCTACGAATCAGAATGTGCTGCTTTCGGACACGGTGGGATTCATCCGCAAACTGCCGCATCAACTGGTGGACGCGTTCAAGGCGACGCTGGAGGAGGTGGTGATGGCGGATTTGCTGCTGCATGTGGTGGATGCGAGCCATCCGCGGGCGCGGGAGCAGATTGCGGCGGTGCAGCAGGTGCTGGAGGAGATTGAGGCGGGGGACAAGCCGACGCTGATGGTGTTCAACAAGGTGGATCGCCTGCCGGGCAGCGGGGAGATTGCGGCGCTGCTGGCGGAGCATCCGGGGGCGGTGGCGATTTCGGCGCTGACGGGGGAGGGGCTGCCGGCGTTGATGGAGGAGTTGAGTGCGCGGCTGCGGCCGGTGCGGGATTACCTGGAGCTGGAGGTGCCGCATCATGAGGCGGCGGTGATCGCGCGGCTGCACGAGGTGGCCCAGATAACGGAGAAGGATTATCTGGCGGACAGCGCCCGCTTCAAGGCGCGCATTCCGCCGCATCTGCGGATGGAGTTCAGTCCGTTCATTGTGCGTGAGCTGAGCTGAGGGACGGGGCCCCGCGGCGGCGGGGCTTGGGGGTGGGCAGGCGACAGCGGCCAACGGCAGGCGTGAGGATTGGTGAAAGGCCGATATACATGGGTGTGGTTGATTTTGGGGCTGGCGGCGGGCGGCGGCCTGTGGCACTGGCTGCGGCCGGCGCCTGCGCCCGCAGGCCCGGCGCCGGAGGAGCTTTTTGGGGCCCCCTACGTGTGGCGGATTCATCTGCAGGCGCCGGAGGCGGCGGTGCGGGCGCTGGAGCAGGAGCCGCGGCGGGAGGTGCGGGTGACGGTGGAGTGCGAGGGGCGGCTATATACGAATGTGCAGGCCCATTTGAAGGGGGCGACGGGGAGTTTTCGGCCGGTGGGGGACAAGCCGTCGTGGACGTTGAAGTTTCCTGCGCCCGGATTGCGTGGGAGCGAGAAAATCCACCTGAACAACTCGGTGGAGGATGGCAGTTATTTGTGCGAGTGGCTGGGGAGCGAGGTATTTCGGGCGGGGGGCGTGCCGGCGGCGCGGACGACGCATGCGCTGGTGAGTTTGAACGGTCGGCGGCTGGGTTTGTATGTGGTGAAGGAGGGGTACAACCGGGGTTGGCTGGAGCGGCAGGGGCAGCGGGGGGTGGGTCTGTTTTACGAGCCGGTGCAGGCGCAGGACATCACGGGGCGGCTGGAGATGGTGTTTGGGCCGGCGCAGGAAGCGGGGGCGGGATTGCGGGAGCTGGCGGCGGCGGCGGGGGAGCCGGATTTGAGCAAGCGATGGGAGCAACTGGGGGTGTTCCTGGATCGGGAGCATTTTGCGCGTTTTCTGGCGGGGGAGGTGCTGCTGGGGCATCGGGATGGTTACGGGCTGGCGCGCAATAATTACCGGCTGTATTACGACACGGCGGCGCGGCGGGCGTGGTTCATTCCGCACGGGATGGACAATTTGCTGGGGACGCCGGATTTTCCGTGGCGTCCCTACTGGCGGGGGCTGGTGGCGCGGGCGTTTATGGAGATTCCGGAGGGGAGCGCGCTGTACCGCGCGAGCCTGGAGCGATGGGTGGAGCGGGAATTTCAGCCGGAGCGGTGGAAGCCCCGGCTGGAGGAGCAGGGGCGGCGCCTGGCGGCGGTGCTGCCGCGGGCCGAGGGGCGCGCGGTGGCGCAGGCCGCCGCGGGGCTGGCGCAGCGGCTGGAGCAACGTCATGCGAGCCTGCGGCGGCAGTTGGCGGAGCCGGCGCCCGCGCCGCCGGTGTTTTCGAACGGGGTGGCCCGGCTGAGCGGGTGGCGGGCGGTGGATGTGCCGGAGGGGGGGCGGATGGAGGTGGGGCGCGCGCCGGACGGGCGGGCCGCCCTGATGATCCAGGCCGGGCCGCGGACGGCGGCGACGTGGCGGACGCGGGTCTGGCTGGAGGCGGGGTTGTACGTGTTCACGGGGGAGGTGTGGCTGGAGGGGGTGGCGCCGCTGGCGAATTTGCGGCAGCAGGGGGCGGGGCTGGGGGTGGAGGAGGTTCCTGGACCGCCGCACAAGCTCACGGGAGAGGTGCGGGGCAAAAGGCTGGAGGTTCCCTTTACGATTGCGCCGCCGGGGCGGAGCGTGGAATTGCGGTGCGAGCTGTTTGCGCGGCAGGGGACGGCGTGGTTTGTGAGCGAGACGCTGGTTTTGCGGAAACGGTGAGGGGGGCGGGGGGGCAGCGGGCGGCGTCAAATGCTGACCGGCTCGGGGGAGTCCGGATGACTGCGGTAATCAATGACGCGCACTTTTTCCATGGTGACGAGGCCGCCTTTCATCACCTGATCGAGCCAGGGGAGGAGTTGCTGGATTTTATCCTCGGTGTCAACGATTTCGATCACCAGGGGGAGGTCCATGGAGAGGCGGAGGATTTTGGCGGTGTGGAGGCGGCTGGAGCGGCCGAAGCCCATGGAGCCGCGGAGGACGGTGGCGCCGGCGAGGTGGAGCTCGCGGGCTTTGAGGACGATGGCCTCGTGGAGGGGCTGGTGGCCGAGGCGGTCAGATTCGCCGAGGAAGATGCGCAACAAGGTGGCTTCTTTGGGGAGGTGCATAAGGGGGGTCAGGAAAGTTTTTGATTGATGAACATGCCGGCGAAATATCCCGCGGCGACGGCGAGGAGACAAAGGAAAAGGGAGAGGAGGGCGTTGGCGGCGGCCCAGGCCCACTGGCCTTCGCGGATCAAGTTGAGGGTCTGCCAGCTAAAGGAGGAGAAGGTGGTGTAGCCCCCCAGGCAGCCCAGGAGGAGGAACTGGCGGGCGGTGGCGCCGAGCCAGAAGCGGCCGTCGGGGTCGGTGACGGTGGCGAGGAGGCCGATGAGGAAGCTGCCGGAGACATTGACGAAGAGGGTGCCCCAGGGGAAGACTTCGCCGATGCGGCTGGCCACCCAGCCGGAGATCCAGTAGCGGGCGAGGCTGCCCAGCCCGCCGCCGATAAAAATCCAAAAAGCATTCATTGCAGGTTGCCTGTAGCTGAAACCCCAGGCAGGGGGACAGGAGTTATCAGCCTGAGCGTGGGGCCAGGCGGTTGACCCGCAACCTGGGGCGGGAGGGCAAACCCCATTGCCGGGCGGAAGCTATCCAGCGGGAGGGGGGATGTCAAGCGGGAGGGAGGGGCAAAGCCCTTGGGGGGGGCGGAGAGGCTTATTTGCCGTAGGCCAAGCGCTCGGCCAGACGGGCGGGGAGGCCGGCGGCGAGGATTTTTTTCTGGGCGGCGGGGATGTCGTATTCGAGGCGGCGGAGTTCGATGGTGTTTTCATCGAGGTCGTACACCACATAGGCGGCGCGGGGGTCGTTGTCGCGCGGCTGGCCGATGCTGCCGACGTTGACGAAATACTTTTTGCCAGGCTCGACTTTGAATTTGGAATAGGTGCCGCCGCGGACGACGGAGTCGCGGATGAAGGCGAGGGGGACGTGGGTATGGCCGAAGAAACAGACGGGGGTGTTTTGGTAGGTGAAACTGGCGGCGGCCATGAGTTTGTCGAAGACATAGCCCCACTGGTGGGGGAGGTCGAGGGTGGCGTGGACGATGGTGAAATTGGCGATGAGGCGCTGGTATTTAAGGTCGCGGAGCCATTGGCGGTCGTCTTCGGTGAGCTGGTCGCGGGTCCACATGATGGCCTCGGCGGCGTAGGGGTTGAAGCCTTCGAGGTTTTTGTCCACGGAGCACATTTCGTCGTGGTTGCCCTTGATGCAGGGGATTTTCAAGTCGCGGACGATATCGAGGCACTCCTTGGGGTTGGCGCCGTAGCCGACAACATCGCCCAGGCACACGATGTGCGTGCAATTCTGGGCTTTGATATCCTCCAACACGACCTTGAAGGCCTCAAGGTTGGCATGGATATCGGCAATAATCGCGTACCTGGTCATCTGCAGTCCCGTCTAACCCGTAATCTGAAATCCGCGCAAATCCCCTCGGGCTTCGAGCCATTCGATGGCTTCATGCCGGATAAAGCGGCCCACGGCCGAATCGCGCACGGCCTGCAAAAATGCCTCCAGCTCGGCGCGCGGCCCTTCAGCCACGAGTTCAACCCTGCCATCAAGCAGATTTCGTACCGTTCCACAAATCTCAAAGCCCGGGGTGAGGGATTTCACCGTGTACCGGAAACCTACCCCTTGCACCCGGCCGGAGTAAAAGACTCTGACTCGTTCGCGTTTCATGCCCTTGAGTTGGGGGCACTTTTTGGGGGCTGACTGGGCAGCCCGCCCCATGAAGCCAGAGATTGGCCGGTCTGACAATGAAGAAATGCAGGGAATTTACGCGGAGGGCAAGAAAGTCGCATTTTGCAAGATTTGCGCCAGCCTCACGCAGTTGGCGCAAAAAGTGAGCAGTGCCAAAATGACGCAAAGGCGGTGGTTGCGCGGGTGAATGGGAGGGGTGGATTGACGTCTAATGGTTGGAAGCGTACGTTGTGGATGTTCCCCTTGAAGTGCAGGGGGTGGGTGGTTTTTGGGGGAGGGAGTGAGCGGGTTGCGGCGGTTGAACCATGATGGATGAATCCTATGGGCGCCTCAGCTTCAGTCACGGGTTCGGCGAGTTCCTGGCCGCCGGTTGCGGGCGGTCGTTCAATCAAAAATCTCCTCTGGCTGCTTAATGGGATGCTGCTGGGGATGTTGTTGTTGTCGGTGTGGCATTGGGCGGCGGAGCGGCGGCGGGAGGAGGCCGCGCGGCGGGAGGCGGCGGCGGCCTGCGAGCGGGTGGTTGACAAGGTGGAGCGCCGGCTGAGCGCGGCGGCTTTGTTGCAGGAGGAGGCGCGGGCGGAGTTGTGGCGGGCGCTGGCGGCGAGCGGGGCATCGGATATGAATGCGGGGCGGGTGCGGCTGGCGTTGCGGCGGCTGAAGGGGCAGTTGGAGGGGGCGGAGGAGGATTTGCGGCGGTTTGCGGAGGAGGTCAGCCGGTTGGCGGCGCGGAAAGGATTGCGGCATGGGGTGGCGTTATTGTTCGAGGAGCGGCAGCGGGAATTGGAGGCGCAGAGCGGGCGGCTGGACGGGGCATGGCAGGAATTGGCAGGGCTGGAGCAGCAGGCGGACTGGCTCACGCTGCGTTGGGCGCAGGCGGTGGAGAAGGAGGGTGCGGCGGCGCGTCAGGCGCAGGCGCAGCAGCTTCAGGAGCTGGAAAAGGCGCAGGAGCGGGTGCAGGCGGAGATGCGCCGGATGGAGGACGCCGTGCGTCTGGCGCAGGAGCAGGCGGAGCGGGCCCGGAGGGAGGCCCGGCTGGAGGCGTTGCGGAGTGCGCGGCGGGCGGCGGAGCAGCCCGGCCGGAGTGAGCCGCCGGGGACGGTGGTGCAGGTGAACACGGGGTGGGGGGCGGAGCTGATGCCGGCGCCGGAGGTGATGTGGCTGGCGCCGGGATGGGGGCCGCCGGCGCCCTGGGCGGGGATGGTACAGCAAATACCGCTGCCATATTACGGGGTGCCAGCGTATTTTGAGGGGGGATATGGTTACCGGAGCCGGATTATTGGGTACGGGGTGCGGCATCCGCGGGTGGTGCGGATTGGGCCGTATTTGGTGGTGAATTAGGCAGGGGGGGCGGGCCGGGTTTTTTGTTCGCTCACCATTGGCGGACGCGGAAGAAGAGCATGGGCGGGGCCTCAGGGGGCAGGTTGAGGATGGTGGCGGCGCCGGGTTCGGGCGGGCGGACGGGCTGCCAGGGGCCGAGGGGCGTGGGGGCGGACTCGAGCTGGAAGACCTGGCCGTCGCCATCCCAGGCGACGTTGAGGGCGCCGGTGGCGCGATTGAACTGGAGGTTGAGCAGGCGGGGGGGCTGGGCGGGCGGGGATTTGGCATCGGTGACGACATGCAGGGCGTCGAGGCCGAAGTCGGCGAGGTCTTCGAGGGGTTGGAAGGGGGCGAGCAAATCGAGGTTGCGAAAGACGACGTAGCCGAGGGAGCTGAGGAGGTCGCCTTCGAGGATGGGGCCGAGGGTATCGTCCTGGAAACCGCGTTCGGTGGAGAACCAGATTTCGCCGTGGGGCCAGAGGTACACGGCATCGAGGCCGACTTCCGCCGGTTCGCGGGTTTTGAAGAGGGCGAGCAGTTGCTCGGCGGTGCGGTAAATCTGGCCGTCCTCGCGCAGGAGGTCGCCGGGGCGGATGACTTTGCCGAGGGATTGGGAGAAGAAGCTCTCGCGCACGGAAAAGACGCGGGTGCCGTCGGGGAGGCGTCCGACGGCGTCGAGGCCGGCATTGGGGATGGGGGGCATGGGGGCGAAGGGGGCGAGCCACTGGGTGTAGGTTTTCAGGACGAGGCCCTCATGGGAGAGGAGGTCGCCGTGGGAGAGCGGGCCGCGGGTTTCACTGAAGACATCTTCGTCGAGGGAGAATTGAATGTCGCCGCGCGGCCCCAGGTCCAGGGCGTCGAGGTTGTAGGCCCAGAAGCCGGGCATCAAGCCGAGGCGGCTGAGGAGGTCGCCCAGGCGGCGGACGACGCGGCCGGTATGGGCGAGGAGGTCGCCGCGGGTGCCGTGGATGTTGAGGCCGCTGGTGAAGTTGTGGCGGGTGGAGAACCAGATTTCGCGGGCGGGGGCGGCGAGGAGGTTGAGGTGGTACACCTCGACGGCGCTGCCGCGGGTATCGGTGAGGGTGAGGTTGAGGAGGGGGCGGGGCAGGGGCAGATGGGAGAAGGCATTGGTGAAATCGAGGGGGAGATTGGTGACGACGCCGGGAACGGTGAGCTGGAGTTCGAGGAGCATTTCCTGTTTGTCGGGGGCCTGCCAGCGCCATAGGCCGCTGCCGGTGAGGCGGCGGGAGGGTTGGTGGGGATCGCCGACATAAAAGGCGACGTTTTCGACGGCCCAGACCTGGCTTTGGGCGTTGCTGGCGAGGAGGCGGAGGTCGAGGGTGCCGCGCAGCGGTTCGGGAATGGAAGGCCGGCCGCAGATGGGGCAATCCACCAGGAGGGTGGTGGGACCCAGGAGGGTGTAGCGCCAGGCGGGGGCGGTGCCGGGGGAAATTTGCGCCGGGGCGGGCAGGGCCAGGAGGAAGGCCCCCAACGCCGCCAGCGAGAGTGTCGCTTTCATACGCGTGAGTGAGGCGGTCTGAAATTATGAGAGGATTAAGGGGAATATGCCACGGTTGCGGGCGGGATTCAAGCGGAGGCGGGCAAGGAAAAAGGCGGGGGGGGCGGCGCGCGGCGGGGGAGAGAAAAAGGGGGGCCTAAAAAAAAGGAAAGGCACGGACACCCATCCGTGCCTTTTGCGGGCCGCCACCCGCCTAGCGCCCTATGGCGAGCGACGGTGACCGCAAATCCGAAAAAATGTTCCGCCGTTCAAGGTTTGCCGCCGAAGGAGACGAAGTCGTCGAGGTCGAGCAGGTCAAACCAGGTCACGACATCGGTGCGTTCGGGCGCAATTTTGGCGTGCACCCCATGAAAAAACTCGCGCAGCTCGACGGCTCCCGGGGTGCGCTGTTCCTGCCAGGCGGACCAGGCGGCGATTTCCACCGGGTGGCGGGGGTGTTGGGCGTTTTTTTCGAGCCATTGCAGGATGGCGCCGTCGCCCAGGCCGGCGGCCAGTTGGGCTTTGAGGGCCTCGGGGTCCACGCCGACGAAGGTCAGGAATTGCTGGTCGAGGGGGCAGGCGTAGTTGTATTCGCCATTTTTGCCGGCGAGGAGCGCGCGGCCCTTGTCGAGCATGCGGGGCAGGATGACGAAGCCGCCCAGGCGCACGCGGGGGCTGCGCGGTGGGCGCAGCGTCAAGTCGGGAAAGGCCGGGTTGGCGCTCATGGTTAGATTCTAATGCTTAAAATGAGTATGTTTAATTTTAATACTTGAATAAGTTGCCTCAGTTTGGCGGAAGCGCAAGAGAAAAAATGCGGGGGGGTGGGGGGTGAAGGGGGCATGGAAAAACGTTGCCTGGGGGCGGATTTTGGGGCAGATTAGGCTGGCCCGGCGGAGAGATGGCTGAGTGGTTTAAAGCGCACGCCTGGAGAGCGTGAGTGGGCTAATACCCCACCGGGAGTTCGAATCTCCCTCTCTCCGCCAGTTTCTTTTTTCTGGGTGGCCGGTGGTGGAAGGGAGGCTGATGAGCCGAGCAGGGCGGGGAGCCGATGCGGTGGAAAAAAGCGCTCAAGTTTTGGGCCGGGATGCCGAAGCCTAGTGTGCGACCATGTGCCTTTTGACCCATGGCATGGCCGCGGGTTGGACGGGACCCCTAAACACGGCATAGCATGAGCATGAGCCAGGTGGCGGAACAGAAGCGGCTGGCTGCCCTGCAGGAATGGGCCATTTTGGACACCCAGCGGGAGGCGGCATTTGATGATTTGGCGCATTTGGCGGCGGCCTGCGCGCAGGCGCCGATCGCGTTGATATCTTTTCTGGATGCCACGCGGGCGTGGTGCAAGGCGGTGGTGGGGACGGACATTGTGGAGGTGCCGCGGCATCAATCTTTTACCGAGATGGTGGTGGGTGCGGACGGGCCGGTGGTGATGGAGGATGTGCGGACGGATCCGCGGGGAGGGGAACGCTGCCGGGCGTGGCTGGAGCAGGAAGTTTGTTTTCTGGCGGGCATACCGTTGCGGGCGGCGGAGGGGCTGGCGGTGGGGGCGTTGATTGTGGCGGATCATCAACCGCGGAAGCTGAGCGCGGGGCAGCTTCAATCGCTGGAGCGGCTGGCGCGGCAGGTGATGTCGCAGGTGGGTTTGCGGGACAGCCTGCAGAAATTGGAGAAAGCGTGGAAGGAGCGGGCGGAGACGGAGAGCCGGCTGGCGTACGAGCGGAATCTGTTTGAGACGCTGCTGCAGAACATACCGGATTGCATCTATTTCAAGGATTTGGAGTCGCGGTTTGTCAAATGCAGCCAGGCGCTGGCGGATCGGTTTGGTTTTGCCGATCCGGCGGGGATGGTGGGGAAGAGCGATCAGGATTTGTTTGGGCCGGAGCATGCGGTGCAGGCGTATGAGGATGAGCAGCGGATCATCCGGACGGGGCAGCCGCTGGTGGGGGTGACGGAGAAGGAGACGTATGCGGACGGGCGGGTGACGTGGGCGCTGACGACGAAGATGCCGTGGCGGGATGAGAGCGGGCGGATCATCGGGACGTTTGGCATATCGAAGGACATCACCGAGTTCAAGGTGTCGGAGGAATTGCTGGCGCGGCTGGGGCAGCGGCATCAGCTTATTTTGAATGTGGTGAACGAGGGGATCATCGGGGTGGATCATGAGGGGCGGTGCATATTTGCGAATCTGGCGGCGGCGCGGTTGTTTGGGCGGACGCCGGAGAGCATGGCCAATCAGCCGCTGGAGAGTTTTCTGGTGAATGCGTCGGTCATTTTGGGGGGGGAGCATCACGGGCAGGAGGGGGAGAGCGAATTTGTCTGCGCGGACGGGCGGATCATCCCGGTGGAGTACACGCTGCTGCCGTTGATTGAGGCGGACACCTTGACGGGGAGCGTGTTGACGTTTCGGGACATCACGGCGCGGCGGAAGGTGGAGGCGCAACTGGCGTTTGAGCATGATTTGCTGCGGGCGCTGCTGGACAACATCCCGGACCGGATTTACTTCAAGGATTTGCAGTCGCGGTTTTTGTTGTGCAGCAAGACGGTGGTCTCGGGGCTGGGGATCCAGTCGGCGGAGGAGGCGATAGGGAAGACGGACTTTGATTTCTTCACGGAGGAGCACGCGCGGCCGGCGTATGAGGATGAGCAGGAGATCATCCGGACGGGGCGTCCGATCATTGGGAAGGTGGAGCGGGAGACGTGGGTGGACGGGCGGGAGACGTGGGCGCTGACGACGAAGGTGCCGTTGCGCAATGCGCGGGGGGAGATCATCGGGACGCTGGGGGTGACGAAGGACATCACGGACTTGAAGCGGACGCAGGCGGAGCTGGAGCGGGCGCGGGATGCGGCGCTGGAGTCCACGCGGTTGAAGTCGGAATTTCTGGCGAACATGAGCCATGAGATACGGACGCCGATGAATGGCATCATCGGGATGACGGGATTGTTGCTGGACACGCCGCTGACGCAGGAGCAGCGGGAGTTTGCGGAGACGATCCGGTCGAGCGCGGATGCGCTGCTGGCGATCATCAATGACATTCTGGATTTTTCGAAGATTGAGGCGGGGAAGCTGACGTTTGAGAATGTGAGCTTTGATGTGTCGGAGGCGGTGGAGGGGTCGGTGGAGCTGCTGGCGGAGCGGGCGCGGGCGAAGGGGCTGGAGCTGGGGTGCTGGATTCATCCGGACGTGCCGCCGTGTTTGCGCGGGGATCCGGGGCGGCTGCGGCAGGTGCTGGCGAATTTGCTGGGCAACGCGGTGAAGTTCACCGAGCGGGGGGAGGTGTATGCGGAGGTGGGGGTGGTGGAGCGCGGGCCGAAGGAGGTCATGCTGAAGTTTCTGGTGCGGGATACGGGGATTGGGATACCGGCGGAGGCGCAGAAGCGGTTGTTCCAGGCGTTCACGCAGGCGGATGGGAGCGTGACGCGGAAGTACGGGGGGACGGGGCTGGGGCTGGCGATCAGCAAGAAATTGGTGGAGTTGATGGGGGGCCAGATTGGGCTGAGCAGCCAGGTGGGGAAGGGGAGCGAGTTTTGGTTCACGGCCCGGTTTGGGATTGGGCAGGGGCTGCCGGAGCCGCTGGATCAGGCGGCGAATCTGGCGGGATTGCGGGTGTTGGTGGTGGATGACAGCGACACCAACCGGCGGGTGCTGCACCATCAATGCGAGGCGTGGCAGATGGAGGATCAATGCGTGGGGGACGGGGTGGAGGCGATCAGCACGCTGCGGGCGGCGGCCAACAAGGGCCAGCCATTTGACATCGCGCTGCTGGACATGCAGATGCCGGGGATGGACGGGTTGACGCTGGCGCGGCTGATCAAGTCAGATCCGATGCTGTCGGGGACGCGGCTGGTGATGCTGACGTCGCTGGGGCATCGGCTGACGCCGGAGACATTGAGCCAGGCGGGCATCAGCGCTTATCTGGTGAAACCGGTGAAGCAATCGCGGCTTTATGATTGTCTGGTGCGGGTGCTGGCGGGAGGCGGGGCGCGGCCGCAGCACACGGTGGCGCTGCCGCGGGTGGAGAGCCACGCCGGGCTGCCGCGGCTGCGGGTGCTGGTGGCGGAGGACAACATTGTGAATCAGCGGGTGACGGTGCGGCAGTTGCAGAAGATGGGGCAGGTGGCCGATGCGGTGGCCAACGGGGTGGAGGCGGTCAAGGCGCTGCGGGCGGTGCCGTATGATGTGGTGCTGATGGACTGCCAGATGCCGGAGATGGACGGCTACGAGGCGACGCGCATCATCCGGCAGGAGGAGGGGGCGCGGCCGGAGCGGCGGCGGGCCTACATCATCGCGCTGACGGCCAACGCCCTGCAGGGGGATCGGGAGAAATGCCTGGCGGCGGGGATGGACGATTATATCAGCAAGCCGGTGCAGGTGCAGGCGCTGCAGGCGGCGTTGCAGCGCGCGGCCGAGGCCATGACGCGGGCGGCCGCCAGCCCGCCGCCGGCGGCGGCGCCGGCGGCGACGGTGGAGCCGAGGCCGGCGGTTGGGGTGTCGCCGTATGCGCATTTGCCGCTGCTGGATGCGGAGACGGTGAACAACCTGAGCCTGTTGCAATCGCCGGAGATGCCGGATCCGGTGGCGGAGCTGTTTGGCCTGTTTCTGACGGATGCGCCGAAGTATCTGGGGCGGCTGCAGGCGGGACTGGAGGCGCGGAATGGCGGGGAGCTGGCGGCGGCGGCGCATGCCTTGAAGGGGGCGGCGTCCAACCTGGGGTTGCGGCGGCTGGCGGCGTGTTGCGCGGATTTGGAGAAGGCGGGCAAGGAGGGGAATCTGCCGGTGGCGGCCGCGCTGCATGAGCTGGTGCTGCGGGAGATGGAGGAGGCGCGGCATGCCCTGAACGGGAAGGAAGCCCATGCATGAAGATTTTGGTGGCAGAGGATGACCGGACGAGCAACCGGATGCTGACCATTTTGCTGCAGAAATGGGGCCATGAGGTCATCTCGACGACGGACGGGGCGCAGGCGTGGAAGGCGCTGGCGCAGCCGGGGGCGCCGCAACTGGCGATATTGGACTGGATGATGCCGCTGGTGGACGGGCCGACGCTCTGCCGGATGGCGCGGCAGAATGCGGCGTTGCGCAGTCTGTACATTATTTTGCTGACCACGTTGGGGCGGACGGAGGACGTGGTGGCGGGGCTGGAGAGCGGGGCCAATGATTACGTGGTCAAACCGTTCAATCATGCGGAATTGCAGGCGCGGATCAATGTGGGGGTGCGGATGGTGCTGCTGCAAAACGAGCTGGCGGCCACGCGGCGGGAATGCCACGCGGCGCAGGAGGAGGTCAAGCAACTGCGGGGGATCATTCCGATATGCAGCTACTGCAAGAAGATCCGCGATGATCAAAATTACTGGACGCAGGTGGAGAGTTACATTGCGCGGCATTCGGAGGCCACGTTCAGTCACGGGGTGTGCCCGGAGTGCTTTGAGAAATTTTTGAAGGACGCGGTGACGCCGGAGGAGGGTTTTGAGAAGGCGCCGTGAGGGCGGGGCTGCGGTGGGGCGTGGGGTTATCTGGCCGGTGTGACCTCGACGATGACATCGAAGCGCTGGCCGTAGCGGCGGCCGTCCAGGGTGACATCGAAGGCGGCCAAATAGACGCCCGGGGCGAGGTGGGCGGCGGCCTGCAACTGGATGGGGAAGGCGCGGCGGGCCTGGGCGGGGAGGCGGCCGGTGAGGACGGGGGGTGTGGCGGCCAGGCCGGTGGGGGTGCAAATTGCGATGCGATGCGTCTGGGGGGCGCGCAGGAAGTTGCGCACGTGGAGTTGCAGGGGGGCTGCGCCGCCGGCGGGGAGGGAGAGGCGGTACGGTTCGGCGCGCACCCAGAAGGGGTCGAACATGTAGCGGTAGTCTTTTTCGGCGCTCAATTCCTGGTAGGTGTCGCGGAGGGTGTAGGCCCAGCGGCGGAAGCGCTCGATGAGGGCCGCGGGTTGATCCATGACGAAGGAGTGGCCGCCCAGCATGAGGTCGGGCTGCAGTTTTTTGAGGTATTCGCCGGCGTAGATGTAGCCTTCCTCGAGGATGGCGCTGTTGAAGGCCACGACGGCTTCGTGGGCGGTGTGGGCGGGGTTGAGGGGGTCGCCGAAGAGGTTGTCGCCGGTGAAGGCCACCTTGCGGCCGTCAATGATGCCGTGGAGGCAGAGGGCGAACTCGGTCTGGCCGGGCATCCAGTCCACGGTGAAGCGGAAGCCTTCCCAGGAGAAGGTTTCGCCGGGGCGGAAGGCGCGGTCCACCTTGACGCGGCGGAGGGGTGAGCCGTCGGGGCCGGATTTGCCGTAGGCCTGGAGCATGGCGGCGTAGGGGTAGCGCTCGGGGCGCTCCATTTTGTCCACCATGTTGTCGAGGGCCCAGATTTGGGCGCCCCAGCGCTGGCGGAGGTGGGGGGCTTCGAGGAAGTGATCGCCGTGCATGTGGGTGACGATGACGGCGTCAATGGCCTTGAGGCCGTAGTGCTGGCGGAGGCCGTGGAGGGCGGCGTCGAGCCGGTCTTCGCCGAGGAGGCCGCAATCCACGACGAGGGCGCGGCCGCTGTCGGCGAGGATGAGGCCGAAGTTGCCCCAGAAATTGGGGAGATTGAATTTGAAGAGGTGGGGGGAGATTTGGCCGAGGTGGGGGATGGGGGTGGGGCGGCTGATTTTGTCCTGATGGGTGGCCACGCGCTGCATGTCGTAGCCGCGGACGTAGAGGGCTTCGAAGCGCTGCAATTTGTATTGGAAGGCGCGCAGTTGCGGGAGGGGGTCGCGGATGAGGGGGCCGTGGGCGGGGAGCAGGCAGGCGGGGGCGAGGGCTTCGAGGCGGGCGGCGGAGTCGCGCAGGGCGCGGATGCCGGCGCCGTAGCCGTAGTCCCATTCGCTGTCGTGCCAGGTGTGGAGGCGGGCGCCGTCGAGCATGAGGTCGCCGCTGAAGGCGAGCCAATGATCGCCCTGGCGGAGGAGGTAGGTCATGCTGCCGGGGCTGTTGCCCGGGGTGGCGACGCAGCGGAAATCGAAGCCGCGCCAGTGGAAGAGGTCGTTGGTTTCGAAGGTGAGGGCGAGGGGGATGGGTTGGATGGGGGGTCGGACGTAGGAGGCGCCATAGACGGAGAAGGGGTCGTTGAGGTGGACGTGGAGTTTGCGGAATTTGAGCGGCTGCTCGAAGATGTCGCGCTCGGCCGCGGGGGCGGCGAATTCGGCGGCGGTGGCGGCGAGGCGTGGGGCTCCCTGGCATTGCTCGCGGTGGTGATGGGTGAAGAGGACCCATTCGACGCGCCGCACGCCGAGGTCGGGGAGGCGTTCGAGGACGGAGCCGTCGCCGAGGTCAATGAGGAGGGCGGCGTCGCCGGCGCGGAGGACATAGACGTTGCAGGTATCGGTCCAGCGGAAGAGGTGGGGCCAGCGGCTGGGGTCCACGGGTTGGAGGGTGGGTGAGCCGGCGGGGGCCGGGAGGGTCAGGCCGAGCAGAAATCCGGCGATGAGCCGCAGCGCGCTGATGATTCTCACGGCGTTTATATTAGCGCATGGCGGGCGGCAAACAATGCTGGATTGGCCGGGCGCATGCCGCGGCGGGAGGGGAGGGGGGAAAAAAACGGGCCGGAGAACCCCCGTTCTCCGGCCCGCCAACCAACCCCTTTCCTCCCGGGCATGGCACGGGGCCATGTCCGGCAAAGCGGATCAGGCGGCGATGCGCACGGCTTCGCGGCTTTCGATCATTTTGCGCAGTTTGTTGAGGGCGAGATTTTGGAGCTGGCGGATGCGCTCGCGGGTGACGCCGAATTCGCGGCCGATTTCCTCGAGGGAGCGTTCGGGGCCGCCGTCCAGGCCGAAGCGGAGGCGGAGGATGTTGTATTCGCGCTCGGGGAGGCGTTCGACGAGTTCGCTGAGGAGGTCGAGCATGGTTTTCTGCTCGAGCATGTCGTAGGGATTTTCGGCGCGTTCGTCGGCGATGATGTCGCCCATGCGGCTGGAGTCGTCGTCGCCGATGGGGGCATCAATGGAGGAGGTGCGGACGCCGGCGGAGCGGAGCATGTTGGCGCGTTTGACGCTGATGCCCAGCTCTTCGGCGACTTCCTCGTCGGTGGGGTCCTGGCCCAGCTCCTCGGTCAGGCGCGTGACGGTGCGGCGGACCTTGGCAATTTTGTCGAGCATGTGGATGGGGAGGCGGACGGTTTTGGCCTGATTGGCGATGGCGCGGCGGATGGATTGTTTGATCCACCAGGAGCTGTAGGTGGAGAGTTTGCCGCCCTTGGCGGGGTCAAATTTTTCGACGGCGCGCATGAGGCCGATGTTGCCCTCGTTGATGAGGTCGAGGAGGGGGAGGCCGTAGCCTTCGTATTCGCGGGCAATTTTGACGACGAGGCGGAGGTTGGCGCGGATCATGCGCTCGCGGGCTTTGGCGTCGCCGCGTTTGATGCGGGCGGCCAGTTTGATTTCCTCCTCCGGGGTCAGGAGGGGGACTTCGCCCACCTCGCGCATGTAAAGGCTGAGGCTGTCGGTGGGTTCGTATTCGTCGCGGTAGTTGACCGGCGGGAGGTCGAGGGCCTGGGGAGGCTCGGGCAGGCGGGGGGGATCAAGCGGGACGGTTTGCAGCTCCACGAGCTTGCCCGGGGCGGCCTGCGGGGCGGGCTGGGCCTGGGGCAGGGTGAAGCGGGAGGAGGATTTTTTGAGGGCGGACCGCCGGTTGCGATTGGGCTTGGCGGTTTTTTTGACGGAGACGTTTTTGTTCGGGCGCATACTCTGTATTGTCTCTGGTATGGTTAATATTGTTTCAACATTTCTTGCTCTTGATACGACAAAAATGTGTGCTTGTCAATCTTTTGTCTAAGATATTTAAAAATTTCATGTAGCGCGGCTTATGCAAAAGAAACTCTAATTTGCGACAAAAGCGATACTGGCTATCTTGGGAAGTTTTAATTTGCATGGATCAACCTTGCCACACCATTAAAATGGCGGCCAAGTTGACCGGCTTGAGCGCCCATGTGATACGCATTTGGGAGAAACGCTACGGCGCGGTACAACCGCAGCGCAGCCACACACAGCGGCGTCTTTATTGCGAGCGGGATTTGCAGCGGCTGGCGTTATTGCGCCAGGCCACGGAGCAGGGGCACAACATAGGGGCGATTGCGCGGCTGCGGGATGAAGAGCTGCGGGAGCTGATTGGGCGGGCGGCCGCCGCGGGGGGGCCGGCGAGGGTGTCGCCCAACGGGTGGCACGGTCCGGGGGTGTCCATTGAGGGGTTGCTGGGGCATGTGCGGGCGTTGGATGCAGCAGGTTTGGTGCAGCATCTGGAGCAACTGCACGTGGAGCTGGGGAGCCAGGGTTTGTTGATTCAGGTGGTGGCGCCGCTGGCTCAACGGATTGGGGAGGAATGGGCGCAGGGGCAGATGACGGCGGCGGAGGAGCATTTTGCGACGGCGACGATTCGCGAGTATTTGCTGCATCATGCGCGGCAATTTCCGGTGCAGGGGGCGCCGGCGTTGGTGGCGGCGACGCCGGCGGGGCAACTGCATGAGCTGGGGGCGGTGCTGGCGACGTTTGGGGCGCGCAGCCAGGGGTGGAATGCGGTGTATTTGGGGGCGAGTTTGCCGGCGGCGGAGATAGCGGGGGCGGCGCGGCGGAGCGGGGCGCGGACGGTGGCGTTGAGCATTGTTTTTCCGGCCGATGATCCGGCGCTGGCGGGGGAGTTGAGTCAGTTGCGCAAGGCGCTGCCGGAGGGGGTCACGTTGCTGGCCGGGGGGCGGAGTGCGGCGGCGTATCGGGAGGCGTTGCAGCAGGCGGGGGCGGTGTTGGTGGCGGATTTGCAGCAGTATTTCGAGGTGTTGAACGCCCTGCGGGCGGGGCCGGGATGAGGGGCGGGGGGTGGGGCCGATAGGTGCCGCGGGGGCGGGCTTAAGCGGGTGCGGAGGCTGGGGGGATGGGCGGAAGAGGCCGGCGAGTTTGCGATTGCCAAAATGGCGGAGGAGGATTAAACAACAGGATGCTGCCACGGCGACGCCGTGGGGTGCAGATACCATATATGGCGGAATCGAAGAAACGTAACCCCAACCAGTTGGACTTGGGCATTGCAGTGCCGGCTTCTGCGGAGGCTGGGGAGCATGTGGTGCCGGTGGCGGTGCCGGTGGGGGCGGGGGGCAACGGGGGCAATGGGGGCCAGGGCCAGGGCAAAGCCAACGGGGACGGACCGGGCAATGGGAATGGGGATGCGCATGTGCAGGCGGAGAGGGAGGCGGCGGCTGTGGCGCATCGGGCGTTTGATCCGAAGCGGATTGAGCTGGCGTTGCATCGGCGGGTGGACACGGGCTTTTTGCAGTATGCGTCGTATGTGATCCGGGATCGGGCGATTCCGCATGTGGCGGACGGGCTGAAGCCGGTGCAGCGGCGGATATTGTGGGCGATGCATTTGACGGATGACGGGCGCTTCACCAAGGTGGCGAATGTGGTGGGGGACACGATGAAGTTTCATCCGCATGGGGATGCGGCGATTGGGGAGGCGCTGGTGGTGCTGGCGAACAAGCGGTATTTGATTGAGGGGCAGGGGAATTTTGGGAATTTGTACACGGGGGATCCGGCGGCGGCGCCGCGGTACATTGAATGCCGGTTGACGGAGCTGGCGCGGACGGAGCTGTTTAATGATGACATCACCGAGCTGGTGCCGAGTTATGATGGGCGGAATCAGGAGCCGGTGACGCTGCCGAGCAAACTGCCGCTGACGTTGATGCTGGGGGCGGAGGGGATTGCGGTGGGTTTGGCGGCGCGGATTTTGCCGCACAATTTTCCGGAGCTGTTGCAGGCGCAGATAGCGATCTTGAAGCAGCAGCCCTTCAAGGTGGTGCCGGACTTTCCCACGGGGGGGCTGATGGATGCGCGGGATTATCAGGACGGGAAGGGGACGGTGAAGGTGCGGGCGAAGATCAAGGTGAAGGACGAGTCCACGGTGTTGATCAAGGAGATACCGCCCGGCACGACGACGGAATCATTGATCGCCTCGATAGAGGACGCGACGCGGAAGGGGAAGCTCAAGGTCAAGTCGGTGACGGATTTCACGTCGGAGGAGGTGGAGATTGAGGTGAAGTGCCCGCCGGGGGTGACGGCGGAGAAGCTGGTGGACGCGTTGTATGCGTTCACGGATTGCGAGGTGACGCTGGCCAGCCGGATCATTGTGATCAAGGAGCATCGGCCGGTGGAGATGACGGCCAGCGAGGTGCTGCGGGAGAACACGGCGCAACTGGTGGAGATTCTGCGGCGGGAGCTGGAGCTGAAGCGGGGGCGGCTGCAGGAGGAGCTGCATTTTCGCACGCTGGAGCGGATTTTCATCGAGGAGCGGCTGTACAAGCGGATTGAGAAGTGCCGGACGCAGGAGGCGGTGCAGGCGGCGGTGCGGGAGGGGTTTGAGCCGTATGCGGCGGAGCTGGCGCGGCCGTTGAGCGAGGCGGACATTGAGCGGCTGCTGGGGGTGCGCATCCGGCGGATTTCGCTGTTTGACATTGAGCAGCACCGGCAGGAGATGGCGCGGTTGAAGGGGGAGCTGAAGGAGACGGAGAAGCATTTGAAGAATGTGGTGAAGTATGCGATTGGGCATTTGGAGGGGCTGCTGGCGAAGTATGGGCCGCAGTATCCGCGGCTGACGCGGAGCAGCCGGTTTGACGAGGTGGACACGCGGGAGGCGGCGTTCAAGGCGTTCAAGGTGGCGTATGACCGGGAGAGCGGGTATATCGGGTACAAGGTGGCGGGGGAGGAGTTCAAAGTGGAGTGCACGCGGTTTGACCGCATTCTGCTGGTGTTCAAGGACGGCCATTACAAGGTGATCGAGCTGCCGGAGAAATTGTTTGTGGGGCCGGATTTGGTGTATGCGGGGCTGCCGGAGCGGGAGCGGGTGTTTACGATGGCGTACACGACGCGGGAGGCGACGTATTTGAAGCGGTTCACCTTTGGCGGGATGATCTTGAACAAGGACTATCAATGCGTGCCGGAGAAGGGGCGGATTTTGTTTTTTGAGCCGGACACGCCGGCGGAGCTGTACATCCGGTACAAGCCGGCGCCGTATCAGAAGGTGAATCAGCAGACGTGCCATCCGGCGGAGGTGGACGTGAAGGGGCCGAAGACACGGGGGCGGCAGGTGAGCATCAAGGAAGTGAGTTCGATCACGAGCAAACCGACGCGGGGGTGGGATCCGGAGGCGCCCACCACGCGGGTGGTGTTTGCCTGAGCGGAGGGCGCATGCAAGCCGCGCTGGAGCAACACTGCCGGGAGATCAACCGCTGCAATCAGCGCGGGGGGCGGATGCTATCCATCGTGGATTTGCTGGAGGCGGGGACGTTCAGCACGGATCTGGCGGCGTATTGTCTGGCGGCGATCAGCCGGGGGGCGTCGTTCATGGTGGGGGCGCTGCCCGGGGGGGCGGGGAAGACGACGGTGATGGGGGCGCTGCTTAATTTTGTGCCGCCGGGGGTGGAGCTGCATGCGGCGGACAGTTTGCCCACGCTTGAATGGGCGGCGAAGTTCAACCGGCGGCGGAGTTGTTACATCTGCCACGAGATTGGGACGGGGCATTATTTTGCGTATCTGTGGGGGGAGCCGTTGCGGGCGTACTTCGAGCTGCTGCGGCACGGGCACATGCTGGCCACGAATTTGCACGCGGATTCGCTGGAGGATGCCCGCCGGCAGATTTGTGACGAGAACCAGGTGCCGACGGTGTTGTTTCGCAGGATGAATTTGGTGTTGTTCATCGAGTTTGCGGGCGGCTGGCATGGGCGGCGGGTGGTGAGCCAGCTTTGGGAGAGCGATGGGCGCCAGGAACATCAGATGTTGTATGATGGGGAGGAGTTCCGGCTGCGGGAGAGCCGGCTGGTGTCGGTGGAGGCGATGACGGCCGCGCACGCGCTGCTGCAAGCGGTGCTGGATGCGGGGGTGCGGGAGATTCGCGAGGTGCGGCAGGTGTTGTTGAAGCCGATTGATTTGTCGGGCGCGGGGAGTGCTGGCCATGTGCTGTCCTAAGGAAGATTCCGAGGCTGCAGCGCGGCGGGCCCGCCGGGTGTTGCGGTGGGTGATTGGGGCGGTGATTGCCTTCAACGTGGGGCTGTTGTTGTACCTGTTTTTGCCGCGGTAGCGGAGGCGGGGCGGGGGTTTGAAAGTCGGCGCAGGAGCAAGCGGCACTTGCGCGGCGGGATGCCTGTAGAACTTCAGGGGGGGGGGGGGGATTGACTCCGGGCTTG